>JASLEW010000518.1 GCA_030150965.1 Thermoanaerobaculia bacterium
GTGGGTTGGCCGGCACCGCCGGCCGTGGCTCCCGCGGCGGCGGGCGGCCCGCAGGCGGCAGGCCGGGCCGCCGCGATCATCGGCATGGCCGGACGCTTCCCCGGGGCGCCCGACCTCGCGGCCTTCTGGCGCAACCTGCGCGACGGCGTCGAATCGATCACGTTTTTCACCGACGCCGAGCTCGACCGGGCCGGGGTCAGCCGCGAGCTGCGGCAGCTGCCGGGCTACGTCCCCGCCGCGGGGGTGCTGGCGGAGGCCGATCGGTTCGACGCCGGCTACTTCGACATCGGCCCGCGCGAGGCGCAGATCATGGACCCGCAGCAGCGGGTGCTGCTCGAGGTCGCCGCCGAGGCGCTGGAGCGCGCCGGCTACGGCGCGGGCAGCCCGGCGGCAGCGGCGGCGCGCATCGGCGTCTTTGCCGGCGGCGGCACCAGCACCTACGCCATCAACCACCTGCTCGGCCGCGCCGAGCTCGACGGCCTGGAGCTGGCGCTCGGCAACGACAGCGATTTCCTCGCCACCCGCCTCTCCTACAAGCTCGATCTCAAGGGCCCGGCGGTCACCGTGCAGACCGCCTGCTCGACCTCGCTGACCGCGGTGCACCTGGCGGTGCGCAGCCTGCTCGACGGCGAGTGCGACCTGGCGCTGGCCGGCGGGGTGAGCGTCTCGGCGGCGCAGGGCGAGGGGCATGTCCACCAGGAGGGGGGCGTGGTCTCGCCGGACGGTCACAACCGGGCGTTCGACGCGCGCGCCAGGGGCACGGTGGGCGGCAACGGCGCCGGGGTGGTGGTGCTCAAGCCGCTGGCCCGGGCGCTGGCCGACGGCGACCCGATCCACGCCGTGGTCAGGGGCTCGGCGCTCAACAACGACGGTGCCGGCAAGGTGGGGTTCACCGCGCCCTCGGAGCTGGGGCAGGCGGAGGTCATCGCCGCCGCGCAGGCGGCGGCGGGGGTGGCGCCGGACAGCATCGGCTACGTCGAGGCGCACGGCAGCGCCACGCCGGTCGGCGATCCGATCGAGATCGCGGCGCTGACCCGCGCCTTCCGCGCCGGCACCGCTCGGCGGGGGTTCTGCGCCGTCGGCTCGGTGAAGACCAACATCGGCCACACCGGCTCGGCCGCCGGCGTCGCCGGCCTGCTCAAGACGGTGCTCGCCCTGGAACACGGCGAGATCCCGGCGAGCCTGCACTTCGAGCGGCCCAACCCGCGGATCGATTTCGCGTCGAGCCCGTTCTACGTGCCGCGGCAGCTCGCCGGCTGGCCGGCGGGCGAGGGGCCGCGGCGGGCGGGGGTGAGCTCCTTCGGCCTCGGCGGCACCAACGTCCACGTCGTCCTGGAGCAGGCGCCGGCGGCGCCGCCGGCCGGCGGGCTGTCGCGGCCGTGGCAGCCGGTGCTGCTGTCGGCGCGCACCGCGACGGCCCTGGAGGCGGCGACCGACCGCCTGGCGGCGCATCTCGAAGCCCATCCGGACGCCGACCTGGCGGACGTGGCGGCGACCCTCGCCACCGGCCGCAAGGGGCACTCGTTCCGGCGGGCGGTGGTCTGCCGCGATGCGCGGGAGGCGCGGGAGGCGCTCGCGGCGCGCGACCCGCGGCGGCTGCTGTCGGCGGCGGTGGACGGCGCCAGCCGGCCGGTGGCGTTCCTGTTCTCGGGGCTGGGCGAGCAGTATCCGGCGATGGCGGCCGGGCTCTACCGCGACGAGCCGGCCTTCCGCGAGCGCCTGGACCGCCATGCCGCGGTGCTCGCGCCGCTGCTCGGGATCGATCCGCTGGCGGTGCTGTTCGCCGGGGCGGAGCGCGAGGAGGCGGCGGGCCTGGCGTCGCCGGGCGCGACGGCTCCGATGGCCGGCCCCGACCTGCGGCGGATGCTCGGGCGCGCGCCGGGCGGTGGCGGCGTCGCCGGTGTCGCCGGCATCTCTGGCGTTGGCGGCATCGCAAGTGCCGGCGGCATCGCAGGCATCGGTGGCATCGCAGGTGTCGGCGGCAGCGGAGGCGCTGTCGGCGGCGCAAGCGGCGGCGGCAACGGTGCCGTCGGCGGCAGCGGTGGCGCTGCCGGAGCCTCCGGAGTCGCGAGCGCTGCGCCCGGCGGGCCGGCTGCCGCGGCGGTGGCGGCGGCGCGGCTGGCGCGCACCGCGGTGTCGCAGCCGCTCCTCTTCGCGGTCGAGCTGGCGCTGGCCGAGCTGTGGCGGGAGTGGGGCGTCGAGCCGCAGGCGATGCTCGGCTACAGCCTGGGCGAGTACGTGGCCGCCTGCGTGGCCGGCGTGTTCCCGGCCGAGACGGCGCTGCGGCTGGTGGCGGAGCGCGCGCGGCGGATCGATGCCCTGCCGGGGGGGGCGATGCTCGCAGTGGCGTTGAGCCCCGAGGAGCTGCGCCCCCTGCTGCCGCCGCCGCCGGAGGCGGTGTGGGTGGCGGCGGTCAACGGGCCGCGGATGACCGTCGCCGCGGGCGCGCCGGCGGGGGTGGCGGAGCTGGCGCGGCGGCTCGGCGAGCTGGGCGTCGCCAGCCGGCTGCTTGCCACCACCCACGCCTTCCACTGCCCGCTGCTCGAGCCGGTGGCGGCGGCGCTCGCGGCGCTGCTGCGCGAGGTGCCGCTCGCGGCCCCCCGCATCCCCTTCCTGTCGAACCTCACCGGGACCTGGATCACCGCGTCGCAGGCGGCCGACCCGGAGTACTGGGCCGCGCAGCTCTGCCGGCCGGTGCAGTTCGCCGCCGGCGTGGCCGAGCTGTGGCGGGAGCCCGGGCGGGTGCTGGTGGAGATCGGGCCGGGGGCGAGCCTGGCGTCGCTCGCCCTGCAGCAGACGGCCGGCGGCGCGGCCGATCCGGTGGCGGTCTCGTCGCTGCCCGGGGCCTACGAGCGGCAGCCGGACCGCGCCCACCTGCTGGGCGCCGCGGCGAAGCTCTGGCTCTCCGGGGCGCGGCTCGACTGGCGGGCGGTCTGGGGGCGGGAGCGGCGGCGCCGGCTCCCGCTTCCCACCTACCCGTTCGAGCGCCGACGCTACTGGATCGGGCCCGCGGCGCCGGCCGCCCGGCCGCGGCCGGCCGCGCCCGCCGGGAGAGCGCCCGAGACCGGCGCGCGGCTCCTCCTGCCGGCATGGCGGCGGACGCCGTCCCTGCCGGCGCCGGACGGCGCCCGGCTGCGGGGAGAGGGAGAGCCATGGCTGGTGCTCGCCGACGACGCCGGCCTCGGCCGGTGCGTCGCGGCGCGGCTGCGGCAGGCCGGGGCCCGCGTGGTGGAGGTGACGGCCGGCGGCGGCTTCGCGGCCCGCGGTCCGGATGCCTTCCGCCTCGACCCGCGCCAGCCGCGCGACGCCGACCGGCTGGTCGCGGCGCTCGCCGGGGAGGGGCAGCCGCCGCCGCGGCGGGTCGTCCATCTCTGGGCCGTGCAGAGGACGGGCTCCCGGCACCGCCGGCGGGCGACCGTCCTCCTCGGCCTGGTGCAGGCGCTCGACCGCGCCGCGCGGACGCTCCACGCGGACGGCGCCGCGCCGCCCCTCGCGGTGCTGGTGGCCGCCGACGGACTCCACTCGTTCGCCGGCACCGGCCGGCGGCGTCCAGAGCTGGCGCCGCTCGCCGCCCTCTGCCGGGCGCTGCCCCGCGAGCTGCCGGGGGTCGCCTGCCGCGCGGTGGACGTCGAGCTGCCGCGGGGGGCGGGGGCGGCCGTGCGGCGGGAGCAGCTGGCCGCGGCGCTGCTGGCGGAGATGGTGGAGCTGGAGGAGCTGGCGGGGATCGGTGGGATCGATCAGGTCGCCGGGATCGACAAGGGCGGTGAGAGCGGCGGGACTGCCCGGAGCGGCGAGAACGGCAGGACCGCGCGGGGCGGCGGGAACGGCGGGACCGAATGGAGCGATGGGAAGAGCGGGACCGACCGGAACGGCGGGGTTGGGAAGACGGGGACGGCGGAGACGGCAGGTGGGCCACACGGAACGGCGTGGCCGTGCGGCATCGCGCTGCGCGGCCGCGAGCGCTGGGCCGAGGCTCTGGAGCCGGCGCCGCCGGGTGCGCCGCCGCCATCGCAGCAGCCGTTCGCGGCGGATGCCACGGTGCTCCTCCTGGGGCGGCGCGCCGGATTGCTCGCGGCAGCGGCGGCGGCGCTCGACCGTGCTGGGGTGCGGACGGTATGGGACGAAGGCGAGAGAGAGGCCGGGCCGGCGGAGGCAGGCGCCGCGAGCGAGAGGCCGCTGGCCGGTGTGATCGTGGGCGAGGAGGTGCTGCTGGGAGAGCTGCCGGCGCTTCCCCTGGCGCGGCTGACGCCGGCCGGCCTCGCCGCCTGGGACTCGGCGCTCGCGGCGGTGGCGGACCGCTTCGCGGCGCTGGCGCGGCGGCTCGCCGGCCGGGAGGTCGGGTTCTGCCTCCTCGCCTCCTCCCTGGCGCCGCTGGCGCCGGAGCCCGGAGAGGCGCTGCGCGCCGCCGCGGGCAGCCTGGCCGACGCCCTGGCCGAGGAGGCCGGCCGGTCGGCGCCGGTCCCCTCCTGGGTGCGGATGGCCTGGGACGGACGGTTGGAAGAGCCGGGCTCGGCCCTCGTGACCTCTGACGTGGCCGGCGCGGCCTCGGCGGTCGAGATCCTGGCCGCCGTGCTCGTCCGGCTGGCCGCCGGGGCGGGAACGGGGACGGAGCGGCTCGTGGTCTCGCGCGGCGAAACGGCCTGGGAGCAGGCGCCGTCCGGCCGTGCCGTCCGGCTGGCCGCAGCGGCGGGAGAGCAGGTGGCGGACGAGCTGCCGTCTCCCTCGCGGGTTGGCGCCTTCCCGGGGACGCTCCATGGGCGGCCGAACCTCAAGACCCCCTATGTCGCCCCGGAGGGTGAGGTCGAGCGGCGGCTGGCCGCGATCTGGCGGGAGCTCCTGGGCATCGACCGGATCGGCGTCCACGACAGCTTCTTCGAGCTGGGCGGCGACTCGCTGCTGGCGGTGCAGGTGATCGCCCGGATGCGCGACGCCTGGAGCGTGGAGATCGCGCCGCAGGCGCTCTTCGAGGCCCGGACTCCGGCGGCGCTCGCCGCCGCGGTCGCGGCCCTGCGTCCGGCCGGCGAGGCCGCGGCCGGGACGCCCGCGATCGTGCCGGTGCCGCGGCAGCCGGGAGCCGACCTGCCGCTGTCGTTCGCCCAGCAGCGGCTGTGGTTCATCGATCAGCTGGAGGGCGGCGCGCTCTACAACGTGCCGATCGCGTTGCGGATCGAGGGGCGGCTGTCGGTCGCCGTGCTGGGGCGGGCGCTGCGGGAGGTGGTGCGCCGGCACGAGGTGCTGCGGACGGTGTTCCCCGCCGTGGAGGGCCGGGCGCGGCAGGTGATCCTGCCGCCGTCCGGTCTGTCGCTGCCCCTGGTGGCGCTGACCGGGCTGCCCGCGGCGCTGCGGCACCGCGTGGCAGAGGACCTGGTGGCGGAGGAGGTGCGCCGGCCGTTCGACCTGGCGCGGGGGCCGCTGTTCCGCGCCGGGCTCTGGCGTCTGGGCGAGGCGGAGCACGTGCTGCTGCTCAATCTCCATCACATCGTGAGCGACGGCTGGTCGCTGGGCGTGCTGGTGCGGGAGATGGCGGCGCTCTACGCGGCGTTCGCCACCGCCGGCCCGGCCGGGTCCCTGGCGCCGCCCGCCGGAAGAGCCCGCGGCGGAGTGCCGCAGCCAGGCCATCCGGGCGCCGCGGCAGCCGCCGATGGCGGAACCGGCGGTGGACCCGGCGGCCTGCCGGAGCTGCCGGTGCAGTACGCGGATTTCGCGCTCTGGCAGCGCTCGTGGCTGGCGGGGGAGGTGCTGGAGGAGCACCTCGGCTACTGGCGGCGGCAGCTGGCCGGGATGCCGGCGGTGCTGGAGCTGCCGCTCGACCGGCCGCGCCCGCCGGTGCAGACGTTCCGCGGCGCGGTCCGGCCGGTGCAGCTCGACCGCGGGCTGTCGGACGCCGTGCGCGCGCTCTGCCGGCGGCGCGGAGCGACGCCGTTCATGGTGCTGCTGGCCGCCTGGACGGCGCTCCTGGGGCGCCATGCGGGGCAGGACGACGTGGCGGTGGGCGTGCCGACCGCCGGCCGCGGCCGGCGCGAGATCGAAGGGCTGATCGGCTTCTTCGTCAACACCCTGGTGCTGCGCGGGGACCTGGCGGGCAACCCGAGCTTCGGCGAGCTGCTCGACCGGGTGCGCCGCACGGCGCTCGACGCCTTCGCCCATCAGGACCTGCCGTTCGAGCGCATCGTCGAGGAGATCGGGGTCGAGCGCAACCGCGCGGTCTCGCCGCTCTTCCAGGTGTTCTTCGCCTTCCA
>JASLEW010000565.1 GCA_030150965.1 Thermoanaerobaculia bacterium
GGCCCCGGCGGCGCTGGCCGGCGAGCTGCGCGGCGCCCTCGCCGCCCGGCTGCCGGAGGCGATGATCCCCGCCCGTTTCGTGGTGCTCGCCAGCCTGCCGCTTACCGCCAGCGGCAAACTGGACCGCCGGGCGCTCCCCGAGCCGGCCTGGGAGCCCGGCGGCGCGGCGGCGGCGGGCGGGACGGCGCCGCGCACCGCCATCGAGGAGCTGCTGGCGGGCATCTGGGCCGAGGTGCTGGAGATGCCCGCCGCGCCGAGCGCCGCGGGCGCCTCCGCCCTCGGTCCGGCCATCGCGGTGGAGGACAGCTTCTTCGCCCTCGGCGGCCACTCGCTGCTGGCGGTGCGGGTGGCGGCGAGGCTGCGCGAGCGGCTTGATGTGGAGCTGCCGCTGCCGGTGCTGTTCGAGCGCCCGCGCCTGGAGGACCTGGCGCGCGAGGTGGAGGCGCGGCTGGGCGGTGGGCGGCGGCCGGCGGCGGACCCGATCCCGCGCCTGCCGCGCGCGGCGCCCGGCGGCCCGGACGCCTCGGTGCTGCCGCTCTCCTTTGCCCAGGAGCGGCTGTGGTTCCTGGATCAGCTCACTCCGGGCAGCTCCGCCTACAACCTGCCGGCGGCCCTGCGGCTGCGCGGCCCCCTCCGGGTGCCCGCCCTGGCCGCGGCGCTGCGCCGCATCGGCCGGCGCCACGAGACGCTGCGCACCACCTTCGTCCGGCAGAACGGCGAGGTGGTGGCGCTGGCCGCCGGCGCCGCCGCCTGGCCCGGTACGCCGCTGCCGCTGGCCGATCTCGCCGCGCTTCCGGCCGGCCGCCGGCAGGCGGAGAGCGCCCGGCTGATGGCGGCCGAGGCGCGGCGGCCGTTCTCCCTCGCCGCCGGGCCGCTGCTGCGCGCGGCGCTGCTGCGCCTTGCATCCGGGCTCGACGGCGCCGAGCACCTGCTGCTCCTGACCCTCCACCACATCGTGAGCGACGGCTGGTCGCACCAGATCCTCGCCCGCGACCTGGCGCGCTTCTACGCCGCCCACCCCCTCGTCGCCGGTGCCGCCGGCGCCGGGGATCCGGAGGAGCCCGCGGTCCAGTACGCCGATTTCGCGGCCTGGCAGCGCGGCCGTCTGCGTGGCGAGCTGCTGGCGGCGGAGGTGGCCTGGTGGCGCGAGCGGCTGGCCGGACCTGGCGGCGGTCCGCCGCTGGCGCTGCCCTTCGACCGGCCGCGCGGCGCGGTGGCGATGGGGACCTGGAGCGCAGCGAGCGGCGAGGTCGATGGGCGCGGCGGGAGCGGTGGCCGCGCCACGAGCATCGGTCCCCGCGAGAGCTGGGCCCGCGATGCGAGCGCTGCCCGCCGCGGCGGCGGCGGACGGCAGGAGCGCGGCGGGCCGGCCGGCCGGCGGATCGCGCCCATGACGCCGGCGCTGGCCGGCGGTCTGCGGGAGCTGGCGCAGGCGCACGGGGTGACGCTGTTCATGGCGCTCCTCGCCGGGTATGCGGCGCTCCTGGCGCGCCACGGGCGCCCGGTCGAGGAGGGCGGCCAGCCGGAGGCCGCCGTGGGCTCGCCCATCGCCAACCGCGGCCGCCCGGAGGTGCAGGAGGTCGTCGGCCTCTTCGTCGACACCCTGGTGCTGCGCCTCGGCCTGGGCGGCGATCCGCCGTTCGCCGAGCTGCTGGCGCGCGCCCGCCGCACCGCGCTCGACGCCTATGCCCACCAGGAGGTGCCCCTCGACCTCCTGGCAGCCGCGCTGGCGCCGCGCCGCGCGCCCGGGGAGACGCCGTTCTTCCAGGCGGTCTTGGCGCTCCAGGAGGCGCTGCCGGTGCCGGACCTCCCCGGCCTCGTCGCCGCGGCGGTCGAAACGGCGGGCGGCGAGGCCAAGTTCGACCTGTCGCTGGCGGTCACCCGGCAGCGCGACGGGCGCCTCGACTGCGCCTGGATCTGGCGTGCCGACCTCTTCGACGCGCCGACGGTGGGCCGCCTCGGCGGCCATCTGCTGACGCTGCTCGCCGGCGCCGTGGTGGACGCCGGCTGCCGGCTCTCCGACCTGCCCCTACTGTCGTCCGCCGAACGCCACCAGACGCTCGCCGAGTGGCAGCTGCCGCTCGCCTCCACGCCCGGGGAGGCGTCGCCGGCCTCCTGGCCGGAGCTGGTGCACGCGCCGGTGGCGCTCCAGGCGGCGCGCACCCCCGACGCCGTGGCCCTGGTGGCGGCGGAGAGCGCGGTCTCCTACGGCGAGCTGATGCGGCGCGTCGATGATCTGGCGCACCGGCTGCTCGCCGCCGGTGCCGGCGGCGAGCGGGTGGTCGCCGTCTGCGCCCAGCCCTCGCCCGAGGCCGTGGCCGGCCTCCTGGCGGTGCTCGCCGCCGGCGGCGCCTACCTGCCGCTCGATCCCGAGCAGCCACGCGAGCGCCTGGCCGCCATCGTCGGCGAGAGCGGCGTCACCCTGGCGCTGGCGGACGAGGCGCTCGCCGGCCGGCTGCCGGCAGGCGTGCGCTGCCTGGCCCTCGACGGCGCCGTCCTCCCCCGGCTCGCGGCGGCGGCGCGGCCACCGGCGGCCGGCCGGGACAGGCCACCGGCGCCGGCCGCGCCGCCGGAACCACCGGCTCCGGCGGTCGATCTGGCCCGGCTGCCTCCGGCAGTCGCTCGGGCACTGCCGACCCCGGCGTTCGCTCGGGCACTGCCGACCCCGGCGGTCGATCCGGCACTGCCGACCCCGGCGGTCGATCCGGCACTGCTGTCTCCGGCAGTCGATCCGGCACCGCTGTCTCCGGCGATCGATCCGGCACTGCAATGTCCGGCGGTCCACCCGGCCCCGCCGCTCCCGGCGGTCCACCCGGACGCCGCCGCCTATGTGCTGCACACCTCCGGCTCGACCGGGGTGCCCAAGGGGGTGGTGGTGCCGCACCGCGCCGCGGCCAACCGGTTGGCGTTCCAGGTGACGGCCGACCTGGCGCCCGGCACGCGCATGCTGCAGCGCGCCCGCCTCGGCTTCGACGTCTCGGTGATCGAGCTCTTCGCGCCGCTGTGGATGGGCGGCACCGTGGTGCTGGCGGCGCCCGCGGAGCGCGGGGACACCGCCCGCCTGGCGCGGCTCGTCGGCCGCCAGCAGATCACCAATCTCAACCTGCCCCCGGCGCAGCTGCCGGCGCTGCTCGCCGAGCCGGCGCTGCTCGCGCCGGGCGCCCGCCGCCCCGGCGGGGCCCTGCGCCGGGTGGTGACCGGGGCCGACCGGGTGCCCGGCGGCCTGCCGGACCTGTTCTTCGCCGCCCTGACGCCGGACGGACCGCCGGACGGACCGCCGGACGGGCCGGAGGCGCCCCTGCTGCTGTCGCGCTACGGCCCGACCGAGGCCACGGTGTCGGTCGCCGAGTGGCGCTGCCGGCCGGGGTGGCAGGGCGAGGCGGTGCCGCTCGGGCGGCCGATCGCCGGCGCCCGACTCTACGTCTGCGACGCCACGGGGCGCGGGGTGCCGGCCGGGGTGGCCGGCGAGCTGTGCATCGCGGGCATCTGCCTGGCGCGCGGCTATCTGGCGCGACCGGAGCTGACCGCGGCGGCGTTCGTGCCGGACCCGTTCGCTGCCGCCGCCGGGACGGCGGGGGGGCGCCTCTACCGCACCGGCGACCTGGTGCGGCGGCGCGCCGACGGCGTCCTGGAGTTCCTCGGCCGCATCGACCGCCAGGTGAAAATCCGCGGCTTCCGCGTCGAGCCCGGCGAGGTCGAGGCCGCCCTGGCGCGCCATCCCGGCGTGACGGCGGCGGCGGTGATCGGCCGCGGCGATCAGGACGACCCGGCGGCCGGCGGTCGGCGGCTGGTGGCCTTCGCCGTCCTGTCGCCGGCGATGGTCGGGAGGGTCGGAAACGCGCCGCGGGCGCTGCGCGGCCACCTCGCGGCCTGCCTCCCCTCGTACATGGTCCCCTCCCAGGTGGTGGTGCTGCCGGCCCTGCCGCTCTCGCCCAACGGCAAGGTGGACCGCCGGGCGCTGGCCCGCATGGAGCTGCCGGAGCCGGCGCCCGCGGCGGCCGATCCGGCGGCCGGCGGGGCGGCGGCGGACGCGGCCGGCGGCGGGCCCTTCGCGGCACCGCCCCTGACCGCCATGGAGGAGCTGGTCGGCGGCCTGTGGCAGGAGCTCCTGGGGTGCGGCCGTCCGG
>JASLEW010000581.1 GCA_030150965.1 Thermoanaerobaculia bacterium
CCCGCGCCAGGAAGCGCCAGCGCCCGGGCGCCCGCGCACCGGCCAGCGCCGCCACCACCGCCGCCGCGGCCAGGGCGGCGTGCGCCATGGTCTCGGGATGGCCGGCGAGCGCCAGGCCGAGCGCGCAGGCGACGAGGCCGGCCATGCCGCGCGGCTCGCCGGCGCGCACCAGGAGCAGCCCGAGCAGCAGCCCCGGCACCCAGGCGGCGGCCATGCCGGGCGTGTCGTAGATCCACACCACGGCGTAGGTCGAGAGCCCGGCGCCGACCGCCGCGAGCGCCGCGCCCCACGCCCCGGCGCCCAGCCACAGCAGCAGCGCGTGCACGCCGAGCAGGCCCACCAGGACCTGCCACGCCCCGGCCACGGTCAGCCCCCGCAGCGGCGCGAGCGGCAGGGCGAGCAGGTGCAGCGGCGCGAACGGCGCCGACTGCCCGTTGCCGAGGAGCGGCTGGCCGGTGCCCATCTCGTGCGACCAGAGCGGCGCCTCGCGGGCCAGCAGGCGCTGGCGCACGAGGACGTGGAACGGCAGCTGCTCGAGCAGCGTGTCGGCCTGGAAGAAGTTCTTCGGCGCCTCCGCCCCCCCGGACGGGCCGGCCGGCGCCGCCGGAGCCAGGTCGGCGAACGGCAGCCACTCGTAGGCCAGATCGGTGGGCACCTGGAGGGCGCCGGTCAGCAGGGGCACGGCGAAGAAGGCGGTGGTGAGGGCGGTGTGGCCGAGCGCCGCGGACCACGGGAAGCCCGGGCGCCAGAAGCGCAGCGCCGCCACGATCAGGGCACAGCCGGCAAGGAAGACGGCCAGGGCTGCCGCGGCGGAGGGCATGGGGGAGTGCTAGTATAGCGGCCAACCTCCGCCCCAGAGCCACGACCGCCTGCATGATCCCAGTCTTCACTCCCTGGCTGCCCGCGAGCGCTCGCAGCTACGTGATGGACTGCGTGGACTCGGGCTGGATCTCGTCGCTCGGCAAGTACGTGCCGCGCTTCGAGGAGGAGCTGGCGCGCTTCTGCGCCGCCCGGCACGCCGTCGCCACCGCCAACGGCACGGTGGCGCTGCACCTGGCGCTGGCGGTGCTCGGCATCGGCGCCGGCGACGAGGTGCTGGTGCCGGACCTCACCTTCATCGCCACCGCCAACGCCGTGCGCTACACCGGCGCCGTGCCGGTGCTGGTGGACGTGGACCGCGCCACCTGGGGCATCGATCCCGCGGACGCGCGGCGCAAGGTGACGGCGCGCACCCGCGCCATCATCCCGGTGCATCTCTACGGCCGGCCGGCCGATCTCGATCCGCTGCTGGCGCTGGCCGCCGAGCACGGCCTGGAGGTGGTGGAGGACGCCGCCGAGGCGCACGGCGCCCGCCACCGCGGCCGGCCGGTGGGAGCGATCGGGCGCATCGGAGCGTTCTCTTTCTATGGCAACAAGATCTTCACCACCGGCGAGGGCGGCGCGCTGGTCACCAACGACGCCGAGCTGGCCGCGCGGGCCCATTTCCTGCGCGATCACGCGATGGATCCCGCGCGCCGGTACTTCCATTCCGAGGTCGGCTTCAACTACCGCATGACCAACATCCAGGCGGCGATCGGCTGCTCGCAGCTGGAGAGCGCGGCGGAGATCCTGGCGCGGCGGCGGGCCATCGCCGGCGCCTACGGCCAGGGGCTGGCCGGCATCCCCGGGCTCGGCTTCGCGGTGCCGAATCCCTGGGAGCAGGGCGTCTGCTGGATGTACTCGGTGCTGGTCGAGCCTGCCTTCGGCATCGACCGCGACGCGCTGGCCGCCGGGCTGCGCGCGCGCGGCATCGACTCGCGCCCGTTCTTCGTGCCGCTGCACGAGATGCCGCCCTACCGGTCGGCGGCGCCCTTCCCGGTGAGCAGCCTGTTGGCGCGCCAGGGCATCAACCTGCCGTCGGGCACCGCGCTGACCGCCGACGAGATCGCGACGGTCTGCGCGGCGCTGCGGGAGCTGGCGAACGCCGCCGATTGATCTCGGTCGTCCTCCCCACCTACAACGAGCGCGACGGCATCTCCGAGCTGGTGACGGAGATCCTGGCGGTGGCGCACCGCGCCCGCCTCGACCTGGAGGTGCTGGTGGTCGACGACGACTCGCCGGACGGCACCGCCGCCCGGGTGAGCGAGGACTTTGCCGGCGAGCCCGCGGTGCGCGTGCACGTGCGGCGCGGCGAGCGCGGGCTGGCCGGGGCGATCCACCGCGGCCTGCTCGAGGCGCGCGGCGAGATGCTGGTGGTGATGGACTCCGACGGCAATCACGATCCGGCGCTGCTGCCGCTGATGGTGCGCTGCGCCGAGGACTTCGACGTGGTGATCGGTTCGCGCTACGTGCAGGGCGGCGGCATGCTCACCTCGGCCTTCCGCTACTGGGCGTCGTACGCCTTCAACGTCTTCATCCGCATCGTGCTGCTGCTGCGCATCCACGACAACCTCTCAGGTTATCTGGCCTGCCGCCGCGAGCTGCTGGCGCGCCTCGACGCCCCCGCCATCTTCTACGGCTACGGCGACTACGCCATCCGCCTGCTCTGGCAGGTGGTGCGCGGCGGCGGGCGCGTGCTGGAGATCCCGACGGTCTACCGCTTCCGCAAGGGCGGCGAGTCGAAGACTCGGTTCTTCGCCTATTTCTGGACCTACATGGCCTCGGTGCTGCGCCTGCGCCTGGCGCGGCGCTGAGCCGGAGCCTGGCGGCGAGACGGCGACCGCGGCGAGCAGCGGCGAGCAGCGGCGAGCGGCGGCGAGCGGCGGCGAGCGGCGGCGAGCGGCGGCGAGCGGCGGCGAGCGCGGCAAAGGGCGGCGAGCGGAGCGAGCATCGGGCGCGGCGCCCTCTCCTCCTGGTGAGGCGGAGAGGGAAAGGGAGCGCGGGCGCCCCGGTCCTGTAGCTCCGGAGCCGGACGGGAGGTCGATTGCGCAAATTCGAGCGGATCGCGGCCGGACTGCTCACCCTCTTCGCCGTCGGCGTGCACGCGCTGCGGCTGGCCGCGGCCGGCGCGCTCTGGCGCGACGAGGCGGCGACGGCGGCGCTCGCCGCGCTGCCGTCGCTCGGCGAGGTGTTCCGCCTGCTGCCCTACGACTCCTTCCCGCTCGCCGTGCCGCTGACCCTGCGGCTGTACACGCGGGTGGCCGGCCAGGGCGACCTGGCGCTGCGCGTCTTCGGCCTGCTGGCCGGCCTGGGGATCGTGGCGGCGCTGTGGCTCGCGGCGCGCGCCGCCGGCCGCACGCTGCCGCTTTTCGGTCTGGCGCTGCTCGCGGGCAATGCCGCGTTCGTGGTGTTCGGCGACGCCGTGCGCGGCTACGGCCTGGGGTGCCTCTGCCTACTGCTCGCCTTCGCCGCGCTCGCCCGGCTGCTGGCGCGTCCCGGCCCCTGGCCGGCGGCGGCGGCGCTGGCCGCGGCGCTCGCCGCGGTGCACTGCGTGATCGCCAACGCGGCGCTGCTCGCCGCCATGGGCGCCGCGGCGGTCGCCGCCGCCC
>JASLEW010000655.1 GCA_030150965.1 Thermoanaerobaculia bacterium
GGGCGGCGGCCGCGGCGGGTGCCGCGGGCGGCCCCGGTGCCGCCGCCGGCACCGCGGAAGCCCCTGACGGCGACGGCCACGGCGATGCGGCGGCCCAGTCCACGGTGATCGCCGGCTGGCGGGCCGAGCGCGAGGCGCTGCGTCAGGTCGAGATCGAGACCGGCGGCGTGGCGCTCGCCCTGGCCGACGACCGCGACAACGTGCAGCCCGGCAACCGCGTGCTGCTGCTGGTCGACAACGACGAGAAGTTCGGCCGCGTCCTGCTCGACCTGGCGCGCGAGCAGGGCTTCAAGGGCATCCTCGCGGCGCGCGGCGCCGATGCCGTGGCGCTGGCGCGCGAAAGGCGCCCGGACGCCATCACCCTCGACATCTCGCTGCCCGACATGGACGGCTGGCAGGTGCTCGAGCGGCTGCGCTGCGACACCACGACGCGCCACATCCCGGTCTACGTCATCACCACCGAGGAGGACAGCGGCAAGGGGCAGCGCCTGGGAGCGCTCGGCCTGCTCAACAAGCCGATCCGCACCCGCGAGCCGCTGGAGGAGGCCTTCGCCGCCATCCGCCAGGCGATCGACCATCCGGTGCAGGACCTGCTCCTGGTCGGCAACCGCACCGTGCTGCAACCGGACGTGGTGCACCTGGTGAGCCTGGGCTCCGGCCGGGTGCGGACCGCCGAGCCGGGCGAGGCGGCATTGCAGCTGCTGGCCGAGGGGACCTACGCCGGCGTGGTGGTGGTGCCGGAGGGCAACGACCCGCGCGAGGTGGCCCAGCTCGACGAGCTGGTGCGGCGCTCGGCCGCGGCGCGCCTGCCGGTGCTGCTCTACACCCCGCCGCAGACCCTCACCCGCCGGGTCGAGCGGCTGCTCAAGAAGCTCGGCAACCTGCCGGTGCTGCGGCAGGTGCAGTCGCCCGAGCGCCTGGTGGACCAGGTCGCGCTGCTGCTGCACCTGCCGCTGGCCAAGCTCGCCGCCGGGCCGCGGCAGATGCTGGAGAACCTCTACGAGACGCCCGCCATCCTGGCCGGCCGCAAGGTGCTGATCGTCGACGACGACATCCGCAACATCTTCGCCATGACCAGCGTCCTGGAGCGCTACGATATGGAGGTCCTGGCCTCGGAGACCGGGCGCGACGCCATCTCCACCCTGGAGAAGACGCCCGGCATCGACATCGTGCTGATGGATATCATGATGCCCGACATGGACGGCTACGAGACCATCCGGGCGATCCGCCGCTCGCCGCGCTTCCGCTCGCTGCCGATCGTCGCCGTCACCGCCAAGGCGATGAAGGGCGACCGTGAGAAGACCCTGGAGGCGGGGGCCTGGGATTACCTGGCCAAGCCGGTCGACACCGACCACATGCTGTCGGTGCTCCGCGGCTGGCTCTTCGCCTGCATCCACGGCAGCGAGGCCGCCGCCCGATGAGCGAAGCCGAGACCGGCGCCGGCGAGCCGGTCAATCTCCTGGTCGTGGACGACACGCCGGAGAACCGCCTGGTCCTCACCTCCATCCTCTCGGAGCCGGGCCAGAACGTGGTCACCGCCGCCTCCGGCCGCGACGCCCTGCGGCAGCTGCTGCGCCAGGAGTTCGCGGTCATCCTGCTCGACGTCAACATGCCGATCATGGACGGCTTCGAGACCGCGGCGCTGGTGCGCCAGCGCAAGAGCACCGAGCGCACGCCGATCATCTTCATCACCGCCTTCAGCGACGAGATGCACGTGGCGCGCGGCTACTCGCTGGGCGCGGTGGACTACATCGTCTCGCCGGTGGTGCCGGAGGTGCTGCGCTCGAAGGTCGCGGTGTTCGTCGATCTGTTCCGCAAGACGGCGCAGATCCGCCGCCAGGCCGAATCGCTGCGGCGCCGCGCCGATCAGCTCTATCAGCTGACCGAGGCGTCGCTGGCGATCAACTCCACCAACTCGCTCGACGAGACGGTGGAGATCGTCACCGAGACGGCGCGCGACCTGGTGGGCGCCCGCTGGGCGCTGACCGTGACCGATCTCGAGTCGAGCCATGCCACGGCCCACCAGCCGATGGCCTTCGCCGGCGAGCCGGACGGCGAGTGCGACCGCGGACGGCTGCTCGAGCAGGCGGCGGCGGTGACCCGGGGCCTGGCCGATCAGACGCGGGCGGTGCTGCTGCCGGCCGTCGCCATCGCCGTCGAGCCGCGGTGGCGGATGCTCGCCACCGGCTGCGGCGCAGCCTCCTCGGGGTGGCTCGCGGTGCCGCTGATCGGCCGCGACGGGCGGGGCATCGGCTGGGTGCACCTCGCCGGCCGCGATCCGCAGGGCGGCGGTGAGTTCGGCGACGACGACCGGGCCATCCTCACCCAGCTGGCGCAGCTGGCCGGCATCGCGATCGAGAACCTCCTCTCCTCGGAGGCGCGCGAGGCCAACCGCCTCAAGGACGAGTTCCTGACCACCCTGTCGCACGAGCTGCGCACGCCGCTGACCGCCATCCTCGGCTGGACGCGGGTGCTGCGCACCAGCCCGCCCGATCCGCCGCGCTTCGCCCGCGGCCTGGAGGTGATCGAGCGCAACGTGATGGCGCAGACCAAGCTGATCGAGGATCTGCTCGACGTGTCGCGCATCATCGCCGGCAAGCTCCGGGTGAACCTGCGGCCGATGGCGCTGGTGCCGGCGATCGAGACGGCGATCGAGGGCATGCGGCCGGCCGCCGAGGCCAAGGGCGTGGCGCTCGAGCTGCGCTTCCAGGAGGACGTCGGCGGCGAGGCGATGATCGCCGGCGACGCCGACCGCCTGCAGCAGGTGGGTTGGAACCTGGTGTCCAACGCCATCAAGTTCACCCCGCCGGGCGGGCGCATCGAGGTGACGGTGACGCGCGAGGAGGACTCCTTCCGCGTGGCGGTGCGCGACAACGGCAAGGGCATCAGCCCGCTGTTCCTGCATCACGTCTTCGACCGCTTCCGCCAGGACGACAGCAGCAGCACGCGGTCGCACGGCGGCCTCGGCATCGGCCTGGCGATCGTGCGGCACATCGTCGAGCTGCACGGCGGCACGGTCGAGGCGCAGAGCCCGGGGGTCAACCTCGGCGCCACCTTCACCGTTCACCTGCCGGTGCTGACCGCGGCGACGGCGGCGGCGTTCCAGGCTCAGGCCGGCGCCGGTGCGGCGCCGGTGGCGCTCGCCGGCGCTGGC
>JASLEW010000706.1 GCA_030150965.1 Thermoanaerobaculia bacterium
AGACCTGGCGCGACTGTTACGACCACAGCTATCCAGTGCGGGGGAGTGGCTTTACCGGTGAGTCGATCACAGCGACCGAGGCGCAGATGCGCAAGGCCAGGATGATCGACGGCACCACCACGGACGCGGCGCGGATCCTGAGCTCCTTGCGCGCCGCGATGCCGCGCTCGAAGAGGCCGCGGACGCGCTGCAGGGCGGCGGCGGCGTTGGTCAGGCGTGCCTCGGCCATCGCCACCGCCGAGCCGCGGTCGCCGGCATCGGCGGCCAGCGACGGAATGTCGAACCGCACCAGGAGTTCGCCCCGCCGCACCCGTTCGCCGACCGCCCTGGGCAGCTCGGCGATGCGCGCCGGCTGGGGCGCGTTGACCACCAGCTCGCCGCCGGGCGCCGGCCTGACCGTTCCGGTGGCCGCCACCAGCGGCCGGATGACGCCGCGGGTGGCCGGCCGGGTGACCACCGGCACCCTGTCCTCGGTCTCGACCTCCTGGGTGGAGGGATGGGAGCAGGCGCCGGCCGCGGCGCCCAGGGCCAGGAGGGCGAGCGCCAGGCCGCGGCGGCGTGGGCGCCCGGTCGCGAGACCCGCACCGGCAGGCTGCTGAAAGATCCCGCACGCCGCGCTGCGCCCTGCGGGTTGCGGCGGCGCGGGGCCGTCCGCGGCGTTGCCGTTCCTCGACAATGTCCCAGCATCGCCTGCGTCGCGGCGCCTGGCATCCGGCCCCGCGGTGTCGTCGCCGTCCGGCCGCGGGCCTCGGCGCTGCGGGTCGCGGGTGCCTGGAAGGAGGGTGGCGGAGGGGGGCTTCATGGCAGGGGGGCTCCGATGGCTTGCTCCAGGTCGGCCAGCGCCACCTGGAGGTCGAGACCGGCCTGGACGGCGCGCAGGCGGAGGTCGCGGTTGGCCTGCAGGGCCTGGAGGAGCGCCACGAGGCCCGTCTCGCCGGCCCGGTACGATTCCTCGGCCAGGCCCGCCACCTCCTGGGCGCGGGGCAGGATGTCGTCGCGGAAGTGCAGCGCCTGCTGCCGCGCCGCCGCCGCCTGCGCCACCGCCGAGGTCACCTCGCCGGCCACCTGGGCGGCGGCGGCCGCGCGCTCGGCCTTGAGCTGGTCGAGCGCGGCCTCCTCGGCCTCCACCTCGGGCCGATGGCGGGTGAAGATCGGCAGCGTGACGCTCAGGGCGGCGCGCCAGCCCCAGACGAACTCCGGCTGGGCGTCGTGGGTGAGGGCGCCCTGAACGGTCGGATTGGGGACCTGCTGCGCCCGCGCCAGGTCCACCCTGGCGGCCTGGGCGGCGATCCGCCGGTCGAGGAGCGCCAGCTCGGTGCTGCCGCGCAGGGCGCCGGTCACCGCGGCGTCGGCGTCCGGCACCGTGCCGGCGGCGAGCAGGTCGCCCACCGCGGTCACCGCCGTCCGCGGCGGCCGCCCGAGCTGGGTGTTGAGGTCGCTGCGCGCCGCCTCCAGGACGCCGCGCGCGGCGTCCGCGTCGTTGGCGGCCTGGGTGGCGGCCAGCTCCGCCTGGAGGACGTCGAGGCGCGGCGCGGCGCCGGCGTTGAAGCGGTCGCCGGCGGCGCCGGCCGCCCGCCGGGCCAGGGCGAGGCTGGCCTCCTGCTCCTCGACGCGGCGCTGGGCGGCGAGCAGCGCGTGGAAGGCGCGGCGCACGCGGTTGCGGGTGGCGGCGGTGGTGCGGGCGATCTCCGCCTCGCCGCTGGCCGCGTCGGCCTCGGCCGCGGCGAGGCGCCGCTGCCGCTTGCCGGCGGTCTCGATCGGCAGCGACAGGGTGGCGGCCTCGCGCGGCGTCTCGCGCAGCCGCTCCAGCAGCAGGTCGGGGTTGGGGCGCTCGCCGGCCACCGCCACGTTGGCGGAGGCGACCGGCCGCGCCAGCCGGGCGGCGGCCAGGGCGGGGTTGGCGGCGAGCGCCAGCTCGATCGCCTGCGGCAGCGTCAGGCCCGCCTGGGCTTCCATGGCGCCGGCCGCAGCTTGCGGTGCGGGGGCCGCGGGCGCGGGCGCTTCGGCGACGCCCAGGAGCGTGCCGGTCGCGGTTGGCGGTGCGGCCGCAGCGGCCAGGGGTGAACCGGCCGCGTTTTCAGGTGCAGCAGGGACTGCGGCGGCGGAGGCGCCGGCCTGCGCTCCGGTGAGCTGCGGGAGGCCGATGGCAACGGCAACGGACAGGCCGAGAACGATGGCCCACCTGGCACGCATGGGCCGAGACGATACCACTCAAGCGGGCGCCCTCGGCGGGGCGTGGCGGCGGCAGGACGCCGCGGCGCGACACTCTGGTGACGCACCGCGCTAGCAGGCGGCGGGGAGGCGGAGCGTTCCGGCCAGCACCGAGATGGCGACGTCGAGGTGGCTGTCGGGGGAGAGCGCCGGGCCGAGCAGCTGCGCCTGGCCGGCGCGGCTGGCGAGGCGCTCGTCGTAGACGGCCCGCGGGCAGCGTCGCCGCAGCTCGGCGACCAGCTGGACGAAGTTGGCGTGGCGCGACGGCAGCAGCGCCATGCCCCGCGAGGTGTGGTAGCTCAGCTCGCTCTCGCGCCACGCCACCGGCGGCAGGCCGCGCGCGTAGAGCTGCAGGAAACCCTCCCGCTCCTCGACCGGCGGCCGGCGCGGCGCCGGCACCGCCTTGGTCAGGATCAGGCCGCCGGAGAGGGCGGCGCGGGTGAGGCTGAACTTGCGGACGGTGCGGCCGGAACCGGCCGCCCCCTTGTCGGGCCGGCTGATGACCACGCCGCGCAGGAGCAGCTCGACCGCGTCGTAGGCCACCTCCAGGCGGGTGTTGGAGCCCGGCGAGCCGGTGCCGCCCGCGGCGCCCGTGCCGCCGGGGCGCGCCGCGAGCAGCATGGACGCCGGGCCGAGGCTGTAGCTGTGCACCACGAAGCGCCGGGCATCGGCCTCCAGCTCCGGCTCGTCGAGCAGCAGGGTGTCGAAGCCGCGCTCCTCGAGCAGGGCGGCGGTGTCGCGCGCCGGTCCGGCGGAGGCGAAGCTGCCGATCACCGAGGGGCCGCCGCCGGGGGCCCGGACGCGGGAGTTGGCCTCGTAGACCGTCTTGTGCAGGACGGCCGCCAGCTGCCGCGCCAGCAGCGCCTCGTTACCCTTCAGGTTGTAGATCGCCAGCACCGTCACCGCGGGCGCCGCCTTCCGCGTAGTCCTGCAGCAGCTGTTTGAGCAGCTCCGGGCCGACCGGCTTCACCAGGTGCAGGTCGAAGCCGGCCGCAACCGAGCGGTCGCGGTCCACCTCGCGGCCATAGCCGGTCAGCGCGATCAGATGGATGGGTGCGGTGACAGGATCGGACCGCAGCTCGCGCGCCACCGCATAGCCGTCCATCTCGGGCAGGCCGATGTCGCAGAGCACGACGTCGGGCCGCCGGCGCCTGGCCAGATCGAGGCCGGCCGGACCGGACAGCGCGAGATCGGCCTGATGGCCGAAGATCTCCAGCAGGTCGAGGAGAGTTTGAGCGGCGTCCAGGTTGTCCTCGATGATCAGGACGCGAAGGACGCGGAGCGCGCGCGGACCCGGACCGCCGTTGCCCGGCTCCGCGCGATCCGATGGTTCCGCTGCCGCCGCCATACGGGGACGGATTGTACCAGCCGCACCTGCCTCTCAGCGCCCGTGCCGGAAGACCAGCTCGACCAGCTCGTCGCAGACCGCCTCGGTGGCCGCCTCGCCCTGGTGCATGGCGGCCCTTGCGGAGTGCTTGAGGTGGTCGCGCAGCAGCTCCCGTCCCACGGCGCGCAGCGCCTCCTGCACCGAGGCGATCTGGGTCAGCACGTCGGCGCAGGCGCGGTCCTCCTCGACCATCCTCTGCAGGCCCCGCACCTGCCCCTCGATGCGGCGCAGCCGGTTGTAGTTGCGGACCTTGTCGGAGCTGTCGAGCCGGGTGAGCGGCACGCCCACCTCTCCGATCATGCCCTCGAATCGCTCGTCTACGGAAATGGTCGCTTGCTCAGCCATTGGGTTCCTCCCCCAAGAAAGGGTGAGGCTTGAGGCCGGAAGGGCGACACTTCCGGGCGATTTTCTTGCAAAGAGGCTCGTGGCACCCCGGCGGGCAGTTGTCTCGTCAATGAAAACAGTCTGTAATCATGCCGTGAGCGGCGCCGCTCGTGTCGATCCCCCGATGTGCCTCCTGATCCTGGCGGCGGGCCACGGGGTCAGGCTCCGCGCCGAGACCGCCGGTCTCCTGCCCAAGCAGCTCCTCGCCGTGGGCGGCCAGACGCTCCTCGGCCGCCTGCTGGCGCTTGCCGGCTGCCTGCGGCTCCGCCCCATGGTGGTGACGCTGCCGGCCTACCGGCAGCAGCTCGCCGCCTGCGGCGCCGAGCTGCTGCTGCTCGACGCCGAGACGCCGGACATGCTCTCGACGCTGTACGCCATGCGCGGCCGGGTCGGCGGCGATCTCGCCTGGGTGGGAGGCGACACCCTGCTGAGCGACCCGGGGCCGGTGGCGGCCCTCCTGGCGGATCACCTGGCCGGGCGCCCGTACGCCTCGTTCCTCTACCGCCGCTCCGACCGCCACCTGGCCAAGCTGGCCCTCGCGCCGCGACCGCGCCTGACGCTGACGCGGCAGGAGCGCTTCCCCTACAGCCTGCCCAACTTCGGCATCCACAGCGCCGCCTGCTGGGACGACCTGGCGCTCCTGCCGCGCGGCGACTACGTGCAGCGGGCGCTCGACCGCGGCGAGCGCGTCCTGCTCCGCGAGTACACGGCGCCGGTGTTCGAGATCGACACTCCCGCCGACCTGGCGGCGGCGCGGCGGCACCACGCCCGCGCCGCGGCCTCCTGACCGCGGGGTGCCGCCCCTCCCCAGGGCCCGATCCGCCGACCGCGACGCCTGCGCCATGTTCGACCTGCTGACCGCGAGCTCGGTGAACGGCATGATCGCGCCCGCCCCCGGCGGGGTCAGCACGGCGATGGTCGGGATGCTGGGCACGCCGCCCGCGGTGCTCGCGCGCCTCTATGCGGTGCGCCGGCTCTACGACGCCGTCGCCGTGGGGCCGCGCACGGTGCTGATCGACGATCCGGCCCTGACCTCGCACACCGTGGGGCCTGCCGCCGCCGCCTCCGCCGGCGCCGCCTCCGCGGCGCGCGGCGCGGTGCGGGTGACCTTCGACCCGGCGGCCAGGATCCCGCGCGGCGCGCGCTTCTTCGACGGCTCGGCGCGCACCCTGGTGGGGGTGGCGGAGTCGACGCCCCGTTCCTACCTGGACTTCCTCTCGGCGCGCGGCGTCGAGGCGGTCCCCTGCGGGCGGCGGCGCATCGACCTCGCGGCCTTCGCCGCCGCGCTCGCCGCGCGCGGGCTGCCGCGGGTGGTGGTGGAGGGGGGCGGGCGCCTCAACCACGAGCTGCTGAGGCTGGGCCTGGTCGGCCGCATCCACCTGCTGCTCCTGCCCGCGGCGCTCGACGCGCGCGGCCCGAACCTGTTCGACGGCCCGGGAGCGCCGGTCCCGCTGCGGCTGGAGGGCTGCGAGCGGCTGGCGGAGGACTACCTGCTGCTCACCTACCGCGCCGGCCGGCGCTGACCGCGGCCGGGCGCGGACGAATCCCCTGCCGGCGGCGTCCGCCCAGGAAGAAACTCCGCCGAAGAGAGGGAGGGTGGGGCGCCCCCTTCCCCCCCGGAGGGGTGGGAAGGGGGTCGGGGGGATAGGGGGGCGATCCGACGTCGGGCTCAGCCGCGCCGTGCGCGACGCGGCCGGTGTCGACGTCGGCCAGGTGGTCGACGTCGTGCTCGAGCTCGACACCGCCCCGCGCACGGTCGACGTGCCCGCGGCCCTGACCGACGCCCTCGCCGGCGATCCC
>JASLEW010000732.1 GCA_030150965.1 Thermoanaerobaculia bacterium
CTGCCGGGAGTGTCGCGACAGGCGGCAGCCGCGACCGCCTCCTCACCGTAGTCCCTGCTACGCTTGCGTCGGCGCGCCTGGCCAGGAAGCCGGATTGCGGCGCGACTACCATGCGAACTAACCGTGCGGGACACTAGCGTCTCGACCGGCGGCCAGGACCAGGACCCGCAGGAGGGACACCCCGCTCATGCAGCTCGCCGAGCTCAACGCCGTGGTGACCGGCGCCGCCCGCGGCCTCGGGCGGTGCTTTGCCACCGAGCTGCTGCGCCACGGCGCCGGCGTGGCGGCGGGCGACGTCAACGCCGCCGGCCTGCGCGCGCTGCGCGCCGAGACCGCCGGCCTGCCCGGGCGCCTGATGGTGGGCGCGGTGGACGTGAGCGACGAGGCGGCGGTGCGGCAGTTCGTGGCCGCGGCAGCGGCCGAGCTGGGCGGCCTCAACGCGCTGATCAACAACGCCGGCATCCTGCGCGACGGCATGCTGCTGCGGCGCGACGCGGACGGCCTCGCGGTGCTGCCGCTGGCGCAGTGGCGGCGCGTCCTGGAGGTCAACCTGACCGGTGCCTTCCTGATGATCCGCGAGGTGGCGGCGCGCATGGTGCAGGACGGCGTCCCGCGGGGGGTGGTGGTCAACATCAGCTCCCTCGCCCGCGCCGGCAACCCGGGGCAGTCCAACTACGCCGCCGCGAAGGGCGGCCTCGATGCCGCCACCCGCACCTGGGCGCTGGAGCTGGCCCCCTTCGGCATCCGCGTCTGCGGCGTCGCCCCCGGCGTCACCGACAGCCCGATCCTGGAAGGGGTCTCGGCGGAGGCCCTCGCGGCGCTGATCGCCGGCATCCCCGTCGGCCGCATCGGCCAGCCGGAGGAGATCTGGCAGGCGGTCCGCTTCGCGCTCGAGAACGACTTTTGCAACGGCCGCATCATCGAGGTGGACGGCGGCGCCCGGATGGGCTGAGTACCCCCATCCGGAAATACGGTGGTATTCGGCCACCGCGCCATCCGCCCCAGCGGCGTTGCGCTCCCTGCGGCGTAGTCCCCGCTACGCCTCGGTCGCGCGCCTGGCTGGGACGGCGGCGCGACGGCCTCGGTGCGTCACCGGATTTCCGGACGGCAGTACCAAGGCCCCGGGCTGACCGCCGCCCGGGCGGCGCCAGTCCGGCGGCGGATCGCCATGACCGACGTGCCCCTCGAACGGCGCTGGCTGCCGGCCCTGCCGGTTGCCTCCAGCGCTCTGCTGGTGGCGCTCAAGGCCGCGGGCGCCTGGGCGACCGGGTCGCTCGCCCTGGGCTCGGCGGCGCTCGATTCGCTGATCGATTGCTTCGTCTACACCGCGAGCTTCGTGGCCCGCCGGCGCGGCGCCGCGCCGCCGGACTCGGAACACGCCTTCGGGCACGGCAAGTTCGAGGACCTGGCGATGCTCGGCCAGGGGCTCTTCCTGCTCGCCGCCGCGGCCGGCCTGGTGGCCGCCGGCGTTCAGCGGCTGATCTCGCTGGAGCTGCCCCGGCAGCCGCTGCTCGGCCTGGTGGTGCTCGGGGTGTCGCTGGTGGTCGGCCTCCTGGTGACGCCGCGGCTGGAGCGGGTGGCGGAGCAGACCGGCAGCCCGGCGCTCAAGGCGGACAGCCGGCACTTCCGCACCGACGTCTGGGTCAACGGCTCGGCCCTCCTGGCGCTGGCGGTGGTGCGCTGGACCGGTTGGGCGCCGATCGATCCGCTGGTGGCGCTGCTGGTGGCCGCCTACGTCTTCCGCAACGGCGCCGGCCTGGCGCTGGAGGCGGTGGGCGGGCTCTCCGACCGCGGGCTGCCGGCCGCCGAGCTGCGGCGCATCGAGGCGGTGGTGGCGTCGTTCCGGCCGGAGGTGCGGGGGATGCACGGCCTCCAGACCCGGCGCAGCGGCGGGCGCAGCTTCATCTCCTTCCACCTGGAGATCCCGCGCGGCACCTCGTTCGTCGCCGCCCACGAGCTGACCGTGCGCGTGCTGCGCGCGGTGGAGAGCGAGATCCCGCGCTCCGAGGTGTTCGTGCACGGCGATCCGGTGTAGGCCGCGGCGCGGAAGGGCTCGGCGGCCGGGCGTCACCGCGCTCGCGGCAGGCAGCGCTCAGCCGGGCGGTGGTGTTCGGTCCTCGCTCCCTCGCGCTCGCGGCAGGCAGGCAGCGCTCAGCCGTCCGGCCGCGTCCGGTCCTCGCGCCCTCGCGCCCTCGCGCCGACGCCGGGCGGCGCTCAGCCGGGCGGCGGCAGCGTCTCGATGCCGGTGGCGAGCGCCTGCGAGACGCGGCCGGCGTGGGCCAGGACGATGGCGGCCAGGACGACGCCGGTGGCGAGCGCCGGGCGGCGCAGGGCCGGCGGCAGCCAGCGCGCCGCCGCGAGCAGCAGCGCGGCGGCGGCGCAGGTCAGCTGCAGATCCTCGGCCCACAGCGGCCCGCGCAGGTTGGCGGGCAGGAGCGGCAGGTAGACGGCGAGCGCCACGCCGCCGGCAGCCGCCCAGAGCGGCCGCCCCGGGGCGACGGCCTCGCCCGCCGCCAGGGCCAGGGCGAGGCGGCAGGCGGCGAGCAGGAGCAGCTTCCACAGCGGGCTCGGCGGCCCCTCGCCGATGCGCAGCAGCTCGCCGGCCCAGCCGGCCGCCGCCGCCGCCGCGGCGCCGAAGGCGGCCACCAGCCGCAGCCCCCGCGGGTCGAGCCGCCGGCCGGCGAGGCAGCCGACGAGCGCCGCGCCGAGCATCGCCGGGACGAGGACGGCGAGGAGCCTGCCGGGCGTCGTCATGGTCAGCGGCACCAGGTGTCCGGCGACGGCGGCGTCCGGGCTGCGGTTGGCGAGGGCGAAGGCCGCCACCAGGCCGGCCACCGCCAGCGGCAGGGCGGCGAGGCGCCAGGCGCGGAAGGCCGCCGCGCCGCTCCCGCCGCCCTCGTTTCGCCCGCTGCCGTGGGCGCCGCCGGAGCCGCCGCCAATTCTTCCGCCGGCGGCGAGGCGCCACGGCACGACGGCCTGCGCCCCCCAGCCGACGAGCAGGGTCAACAGGCACAGCGCATCGAGCAGGGTCGGCACGTCATCCTATCCCGGCGGCGATGCCGGCGGGGGGCCAGTCCAGGCGCTCGACCGCCGGAGCGCTCGCCGGCAGGCGGCGCAGCAGCTCGGCGGCCGGTGCGGCGAGCGGCGGCAGCGGCAGGTCCGGCGCCAGCTCCGCCAGGGGCGCGAGCACGAAGCGGCGCTCGGCGAGGCGCGGATGGGGGAGGGTCAGCTCGGGGGCCGCCGCGGTCATGCGGTCATAGAGCAGGAGGTCGATGTCCAGGGGCCGCGGTCCGTAGCGCGGCCCGAGGCGCCGGCCGGCGGCCATCTCCAGCGCCTTGGCGATGCCCAGGACGGCCTCGGGCGAAAGCGCGGTGGCGCCGAGGGCGGCGGTGTTGAGGAAATCGGCCTGCGGCAGGTCGGAGACCGCCGGGCCGCGGTAGAGGGAGGCGACGCGCAGCGGCCCGCCGAGGTTGGCCTCCAGCTGTTCGATGGCGCGGCGCAGGACGGCCGCGATCTCGATCCGCGTTCCGAGGTTGCCGCCCAGGCCCAATGCCACGAACGGCATCCGGTCCCCATCAGTCCTCGTCGTCGATGTCCGCTTCCTCTTCCTCCAGGTCGGCGCCCTCCAGCTCCGGTGCGTCCAGCTCATCGTCCGGCAGCGCCTCGATCGGCTCCTCTTCCTCGACCTCGATGGCCTTCGGCACCTCGGCCTTGCGGCGCCTCCGCGTGGCCTGGCTGGCGGCGGGCGACTCGGCCTGGTGGGCATTCTTCTGGTCGGCGCCGCACTTGGGGCAGACCGCCTCGGGTTTTCCAAGGTCGTAGAACTTCGTGCTGCAATTGAAGCACTCGTACTTGGTTCCTAGCTTGAGCTCAGGCATTCCAAACTCCCGGGGCACCCCCTGGGACGCAATGGGGCAGATCCCCCCTCTCGCAGGGGGGGCGGTCAGAGGGCGCTGAAGCTAGCACCCGCCTGGGGGGCTGTCAATCGCGCTGTCGGTGCCCCGGCAAAGCTAAGACGACGCCCCGCCACGGTTCGGCCTCACACCTCGCCCAAGGCGACGATCAGAGGGGACGCCCAGGCCGCGATTCGCGCGCACACCCCGGTGAGGAGAGGGGTGCCCGGCTCGCGCCTCGCGCGCACACCTTGCCTCGGGCGATGTTGGAGAGGCCGGTGGATCCCGCCGACCGTTCATCACACGACGGCCTCGGCCGGCGGTGCCAGCCGAGGCCGTCGTGTGATGAACGGTCGGCGGGATCCACCGGCCTCTCCAACATCGCCCGAGGCAAGGTGTGCGCGCGAGGCGCGAGCCGGGCACCCCTCTCCTCACCGGGGTGTGCGCGCGAATCGCGGCCT
>JASLEW010000802.1 GCA_030150965.1 Thermoanaerobaculia bacterium
CGCACGCTGTTCGAGGCGCCGACGGTGGCGGCCCTGGCGGCCCGGATCGAGCGCCGGCTGGCCGGCGGTGCGGAGGCGGCGGCTCCAGCGGCAGCGGCTCCCCCCGCGGGACCCGCGCGATCGGCGGCGCCGCCGCGGGAGCCGCCGCCTCCGCACCGCCGGCCAGCCGGCGCTCGATCCGGGCCGCCAGGGCCGCCACCGTCGGCGCCTCGAACAGCGTGCGGATCGCCAGCTCCACGCCGAAGACGCCGCGCACCCGCGACACCACCCGGGTGGCCAGCAGCGAATGGCCGCCGAGGGCGAAGAAGTCGTCCTCCGCTCCCACCCGCGCCCGCCCGAGCAGCTCGGCGAAGATCCCGGCCACCAGCTCCTCGGCCGGCGTCCGCGGCCCCCGCCCGTCCGCTCTCTCGCACCGTTCCAGAGCGGCGCGGGCCGCCAGCGCGCGGCGGTCCACCTTGCCGTTCGGCGACAGCGGCAGCGCCGACAGGACGGCGAACGACGCCGGCACCATGAAGGCCGGCAGCTTCCCCTGCACGAACCGGCGCAGGTCCTCGGCCGTCGGCGCGCCCGCGGCGGGGGCGCCGGCAGAAGGCGCGGCCGGTGCCGATGCACCGGCGGCCGGCACACCCGGAGCCGGTGTGGCCGCGGCTCCCGCCTCCACGTAGGCCGCCAGGCGGCGGTCGCCCGCGCCGCCCCCGCCGGCGCCGGTATCGGAGCCAGTGGAGCCAGCGGAGCCAGGGGAGCCGGCGCCGGCCTCGACCACCACCACCGCCGCCTCCCGCACCCCGGGATGCTGGCGCAGCACCGCCTCGATCTCCCCCGGCTCGACACGGAAGCCGCGGATCTTGACCTGGTGGTCCAGGCGGCCGAGGAACTCGAGCGGTCCGGCCGCGCCGCGCCGCACCAGATCGCCCGAACGGTACAGGCGCTCGCCGGGCGCCCACGGGTGCGGCACGAAGCGCTCCGCCGTCAGCTCCGGACGGTTCCAGTACCCCCAGGCCAGGCCGTCGCCGCCGATCGCCAGCTCGCCGCTGGCCCCCAGGGGCGCCTCCATCCCCCGGCGGTCCATCACGTAGAGCGTGGTGTTGGCGAGCGGCAGGCCGATCGGCACCCCGGAGGCGCCCGGCGGCACCGCGTCGATGCGGTGCCATGCCGCAAACCCGGTGCTCTCCGTCGGCCCGTAACCGTTGAGCAGGCGCCGCGGCGGCGAGCCCGCCAGCACCGCCCGCGCCGCGGCCGGATCGACCGCGTCGCCGCCCGCCAGCAGCTCGTCGAGGCCGGCGAAGGCGTCCGGCGCCTCGTGCGCCATGCGGGTGAACAGCGCCGCGGTGAGGAACATCGAGCTCACCCGCTGCCGCCGCACCAGCGCCGCCAGCTCCGGCGGCGACAGCACCGCCTCGCGCGGGATCACCACCGCCGCCGCGCCGGTCAGCAGAGCCCCCCAGATCTCGTAGGTCGCCACGTCGAAGCTGATGTTGGAGATGTGCCCCACGCGGCCGCCCGGACCCAGCCGCAGGTAGTTGGTCTCCAGCACCAGCCGCACCACCGCGCGGTGCGGCACGGCGACGCCCTTCGGCTGGCCGGTCGAGCCCGAGGTGTAGGTCACGTAGGCCAGGGCCTCCGCCGGCACCCGCACCGGCAGGGCGTCCCAGGCGCCGCCGCTCCCTTGGGCCTCCGCGGCCGGCGAGCCATCCCCCGGCCCGCCTCCCTCATCCACCTCCACCAGCGCCACCAGCCAGCCGCGGCCTACCAGGCGCCCGCGCGTCCGGGCGTGCACCAGCACGACCTCGGCGCCCGAGTCCGCGAGCAGGTAGTCGAGGCGCTCGTCCGGGTAGGCCGCGTCCAGCGGCACGTAGATCCCGCCCGCCTTGACCACCGCCAGGATGGCCAGGATCAGCTCCGCCGAGCGCTCGAGCGACACGGCCACCGGCACCTCGGGGGCGACGCCGAGCGACTGGAGATGGCGCGCCAGGCGGTCCGACGCCGCGTCCAGCCGCCGGTAGCTCCACACCTCGTCCCCGGCAAAGATCGCCGGCGCCTCCGGCTGCGCGGCGGCCACCGCCGCGAACAGCTCCCCGAGGCAGGCCTCCCGCGGATAGGCGCTCACGCTGTCGTTCCATTCCAGAAGCGCCTGATGGCGCTCGGCCGCGCTCAGCAGCGGCAGCTCCGACAGCCGCCGGCCCGGCTCCGCCGCCGCCCCGGCGAGCAGCCGCGCGTAGCCCGCGGCCAGCCGGGCGACCGTCGCCGCGTCGAACAGGTCGCTCCGGTACTCGATCTCCCCGGCGAGCCCGCGCGGCGTCTCCGTCAGCGCCACGGTCAGCTCGAACTTCGCCGTTCCCGTCCCCAGCGGGCGCGCACGCAACGCGAGCCCCGGCAGCGCCAGGGCGCCCGGCGGGGCGTTCTGCAGGATGAGCATCACCTGCACCAGCGGCGGCCGGCTGGGGTCACGCCTCGGCACCAGCTCCTCGACCAGGCGCTCGAACGGCAGCTCCTGGTGGGCGTAGGCGGCGAGCGTCGTCTCCCGCACCCGGGCGACCAGGGACGCGAGATCGGGATCGCCGGCCAGATCGACCCGCAGCGGCAGGGTGTTGACGAAGAAGCCGACGAGCGGCTCGATCTCGGCCCGCGTGCGCCCGGCGACCGCCGTGCCCACCACCATCTCCTCCTGCCCGCTGAGGCGCCCCAGCAGGGCGCCGAAGCCGGCCAGGAGGGTCATGAACAGCGTCGCCCCGTGCCGCCGGGAGAGCGCCAGGAGATCCTCCAGCGCCTCGCCGCCGCTGCCACCCCCGGCACCGCCGCCGCTGCCGCTCCCCGCGCCGCCGCCGCTGCCGCTCCCCGCGCCGCCGCCGCCATCCCCGATCGTCAGCGCGCGCTCCGCCCCCTGGTGGCCCGCCACCGCGGGGCGCGGACGATCGGCCGGCAGCTCCAGGACCCCCGGCGCCCCCGCCAGGCGCGCCCGCCAGAACGACAGCTCCGCCTCCAGCCGTCCCCCCGACAGCAGCTGCCGCTGCCAGGCGGCGAAGTCCGCATACTGGATCCCGAGCTCCGGCAGCGGGCTCGGCAGGCCCTGCAGGCGGGCCGTGTAGAGGGCGCCCAGCTCGCGCGTCAGCACCCCGACCGACCAGCCGTCGCTGGCGATGTGGTGCAGCGTCACCAGCGCCGCGTGCTCCGACGCCGAGAGCGCCAGCAGCCTCACGCGCAGCAGCGGCGCCGTGGCCAGGTCGAAGGGCGCGCGCGCCTCCTCCCGCGTCAGCCGCTCCTCCTCGCGCCGCCGCGATTTGGCCGGCAGCCCCGCCAGGTCGATGACCGGCAGCGCCACCGCCCGGGCCGCCGTGATGACCTGCCGCGGCTCCCCGGCCTCCGCGACGAACCGCGTCCGCAGCACCTCGTGCCGCCGCACGATCTCGCTCCATGCCCACGCCAGCGCCCCGCGGCTCAGCCCACCCGCGAGGCGCACCGCCGCCGCGACGTTGTACAGCGCGCTGCCCGGCTCCAGCCGGTCGAGGAACCACAGGCGCTGCTGGGCAAACGACAGCGGCAGCGGCTCCTGCCGCGGCACCGGCCCGATGGGCGCCGCCGCCGCCGCGGCCTCCTCCTCCGTGCCGCCGGCCAGCAGGCGCTCGATCCGGGCCGCGAGGGCCGCCGCCGTCGGCGCTTCGAACAGCGTGCGGACCGCGAGCCCCACGCCGAAGACGCCGCGCACCCGCGACACCACCTGGGTGGCCAGCAGCGAATGGCCGCCGAGGGCGAAGAAGTCGTCCTCCGCTCCCACCCGCGGCCGCCGGAGCAGCTCGGCGAAGATCCCGGCCACCAGCTCCTCGGCCGGCGTGCGCCAGCCCCCGCCTTCCGCCCCCTCGGGCTCCGCGGGGGCGGCACGGGCGGCGCGGGCAGCCAGCTCCCGGCGGTCCACCTTGCCATGCGGCGACAGCGGCAGCGCCGGCAGGACGGTGAACGACGCCGGCACCATGAAGGCCGGCAGCTTGCCCTGCACGAACCGGCGCAGCTCCGCGGCCGCCGCGCCGCCGGCCTCCACGTAGGCCGCCAGGCGGCGGTCGCCCGCGCCGCCCCCGGCCACCACCACCGCCGCCTCCCGCACCCCGGGGTACCGGCGCAGCACCGCCTCGATCTCGCCGGGCTCGACGCGGAAGCCGCGGATCTTGACCTGATGATCCAGGCGGCCCAGGAACTCGATCGGCCCGGCCGCTCCCCGGCGCACCAGGTCCCCCGTGCGGTACAGGCGCTCGCCGGGCGCCCACGGATGCGGCACGAAGCGCTCCGCCGTCAGCTCCGGACGGTTCCAGTAGCCCGAGGCCAGGCCGTCGCCGCCGATCGCCAGCTCCCCGCGGGCGCCGAGCGGCACCGGCGCCCCGCCGCGGTCCAGGACGTAGAGCGAGGTGTTGGCGAGCGGCAGGCCGATCGGCACCCCGGCCGCGCCCGGCGGCACCTCGGCGATGCGGTGCCAGGCGGCGAACGTGGTGCTCTCCGTCGGCCCGTAGCCGTTGAGCAGGCGCCGCGGCGGACCGGCCGCCAGGACCGCCCGCGCCGCGGCCGGATCGACCGCATCGCCGCCCACCAGCAGCTCGTCGAGGCCGGCGAAGGCATCCGGCACCTCGCGGGCCATGCGGGTGAACAGCGCCGAGGTGAGGAACATCGAGCTGACCCGCTGCCGCCGCACCAGCGCCGCCAGCTCCGGCGGCGACAGCACGGCCTCGGGCGGGATCACCACCACCCCGGCGCCGGTGAGCAGCGCCCCCCAGATCTCGTAGGTCGCCGCATCGAAGCTGACGTTGGCGACCTGCCCCACGCGGCCGCCCGGACCCAGGCTCAGGTAGTTGGTTCCCAGCACCAGCCGCACCACCGCGCGGTGCGGCACCGCAACGCCCTTCGGCCGGCCGGTCGAGCCCGAGGTGTAGGTCACGTAGGCCAGGGCCTCCGCCGGCACCCGCACCGGCAGGGCGTCCAGCGCGCCGCCGCTCGCCGGGACCTGCGGAGCCGCCGGACCCGCCGTCTCCCAGCCCCCCTCGTCCACCGCCACCGGCACCACGGGCCGCTCACCGCCGGCCAGGCGGTCCCGCGTCCGGCTGTGCACCAGCACGACCGCGGCGCCCGAGTCCGCGAGCAGGTGGTCCAGGCGCTCGTCCGGGTGGCTCTCGTCCAGCGGCACGTAGATCCCGCCCGCCTTGATCACCGCCAGGATGGCCAGGATCAGCTCAGGGGAGCGCGGGAGCGACACGCCCACCGGCGCCTGCGGCGCGACGCCCATTCGCCGGAGGTGGCGCGCCAGGCGGTCCGACGCCGCGTCCAGCCGCCGGTAGCTCCACACCTCGTCCCCGGCGAGGATCGCCGGCGCCTCCGGCTGCGCGGCGGCCACCGCCGCGAACAGCTCGGCGAGGCAGGACTCCCGCGGATAGGCGCTGGCGCTGTCGTTCCATTCCACAAGCGCCTGATGGCGCTCGGCCGCGCTCAGCAGCGGCAGCTCCGGCAGCCGCCGGTGCGGCTCCGCCACCGCCCCGGCGAGCAGGCGCGCGTAGCCCGCGGCCAGCCGGGTGACGGTCGCCGCATCGAACAGGTCGCTCCGATACTCGATCTCCCCGGCGAGGCCGCCGGCTGTCCCCGTCAGGGTGCAGGTCAGCTCGAACTTGGCCGTCCCCGTGGGCGTGCCGGAGAGGGCCAGCGCGAGCCCGGGCAGCTCCAGGGAGTCCGCGAGGTCGTTCTGGACGCTGAGCATCGCCTGCACCAGCGGCGGCCGGCTGCCCTCGCGTTCCGTGACCAGCTCCTCGACCAGGCGCTCGAACGGCACCTCCTGGTGGGCATGGGCCGAGAGCGTCGCCTCTCGCACCCGCCCGAGCAGCTCGCCAAACCGGGGCTCCCCCGCCAGATCCATCCGCAACGCCAGCGTATTGACGAACAGGCCGATCAGCGGCTCCGTCTCCACCCGGGTGCGGCCGGCAACCGGCGTCCCCACCGCCAGGTCGTCCTGCCCGGTGTGCCGGCCCAGGACCGCCCCGAACCCGGCGGCGAGCGTCATGAAGAGCGTCGCCCCCTGCTGCCGCGCCAGCCGCGCGAGGCCGGCCAGGCCCTCCCCGGCGATGGCGAAGCTGTGCACCGCCCCCTGCCGGCCGGGCACCGCCGGCCGCGGGCGGTCCACCGGCAGGTCCAGGACCAGCGGCATACCGGCGAGCTGCCGCCGCCACCAGGACAGCTCCGCGCCCAGGCGCTCGTCCGAGAGCTGACGCCGCTGCCAGGCGGCGAAGTCGGCGTACTGCACCGTGAGCTCCGCCAGCGGGCTCGGCCGGCCGGCAAGGTGGGCCGCGTACAGCGTGCCGAGCTCCTGGACCAGCACCCCCATCGACCAGCCGTCGCAGACGATGTGATGCAGGGTGAGGAGGAGCGTGTGCTCCTCGGCTCCCGACCGCAGGAGCAGGGCGCGCAGCAAGCCCGCCGGCCGTTGTTGGCGGGGCGGCCGGGGTGGCCGGCCGGCGGGCGCCGGCTCGCGGGGTCCGCCGTCGAGCGCGAAGGGGGCCCGCGCCTCGGCCGCCGCCAGGCGCC
>JASLEW010000812.1 GCA_030150965.1 Thermoanaerobaculia bacterium
GGCGGCCGGGGAGGCTCCTGACGATCCGTCGGCCGGCGGGCCGGCCGCCGGCGGTGCGGCCTGTGCCGCGGGCCCGGACGACCTGGCATATCTGCTCTACACCTCGGGTTCGACGGGCCGCCCCAAGGGCGTCGGGGTGACGCACGGCAACGTGCTGCGCCTGCTCGGCGCCACCGCCCGCGGGCTCGGCCTCGGCCCGGACGACGTGTGGACGCTCTTCCACTCGTATGCCTTCGACTTCTCGGTGTGGGAGATGTGGGGGGCGCTGGCCGAGGGCGGGCGGCTGGTGCTGGTGCCCTGGCCGGTGAGCCGCACGCCCGCCGCGTTCCGCCGGCTGCTGATCGACCACCGGGTGACGGTGCTCAACCAGACGCCCTCGGCGTTCGGCCAGCTCCTGGCAGCCGAGGAGGAAGCGGCGGCGGACGGCGCGGGCGGGCCGGGCGGCCTCGCCGGCCTGCGGCTGGTGGTCTTCGGCGGCGAGGCCCTGGAGCCGCGCCTCCTCGCGCCGTGGCTGGAGCGCTACGGCGAGGAGCGTCCGCGCCTGGTCAACATGTACGGCATCACCGAGACGACGGTGCATGTCACCGAGCGGCGGCTGGGCCGGAGCGACCTGGGCGGTGGCAGCCGCATCGGCCGGCCGCTCGCCGATCTCGCCGTGTACCTGCTCGACGCGAGTTTGCAGCCGGTGGCGGCCGGCGCGGCGGGCGAGATCTTCGTCGGCGGCGCCGGGGTGTCGCGCGGCTATCCCGGGCGGCCGGAGCTGACGGCGGAGCGTTTCGTGCCCGATCCGTTCGCCGGTGTGCCGGGGGCGCGGCTCTACCGCTCGGGCGACCTGGCGCGCCACCGCGCCGACGGCGACCTCGAATACCTGGGCCGCATCGATCACCAGGTGAAGGTGCGGGGCTTCCGCATCGAGCTGGGCGAGGTCGAGCTGTCGCTGGCCGGCCTGCCGGGTGTGGCGGCGGCGGCGGTGGTGCTGCGCGGCGGCCTGCCGGGAGGGCCCGGGCTGGTGGGCTACGTGGTGCCGGCGGAGGGCGGGTCCGGGTCCGCGCCTGCGCCGGCGGAGCTGCGCGAGCGGCTGCGCGCCCGGCTGCCGGAGCACATGGTGCCGGTCCAGGTGGTGCCGCTCGCGGCGCTGCCGCTCACCGCCAACGGCAAGTTGGACCGGCGGTGGCTCCAGGAGCAGGCGCCGCTGGCGACGTCGGCGGCGGCGTCGGGAGCGGCGGCGGCCGGGGCGCCGGGCCGGCCACCCCGCACGCCGGCCGAGGAGCTGCTGAGCGGCCTGTTCGCCGAGGTGCTGGGGACCGCGGGCGTGGGGGCGGAGGCCGACTTCTTCGCCCTGGGCGGCCACTCGCTGCTGGCCACGCGGCTGATCTCGCGGGTGCGTTCGGCGTTCGGCGTCGAGCTGCCGCTGCGGGCGCTGTTCGAGCAGCCGACGGTGGCGGGGCTGGCGCGGCAGATCGAGCGGGCGTCGAGCGCCGCGGCCGGTGGCGCCGGCGGCGCCGCGCCGCCGCCGCTGGCGCGGGTGGACCGCGGCGGGGAGCTGCCGCTGTCGTTCGCCCAGCAGCGGCTGTGGTTCGTCGATCAGCTCGAGGGCGGCGCGCTCTACAACGTGCCGCTGGCGCTGCGGGTCTCCGGCCCGCTCTCGGCCGGCCTCCTGGAGCGGGTGCTGGGCGAGGTGGAGCGCCGCCACGAGGTGCTGCGCACGGTGTTCCCCGGCGTGGACGGCGAGGCGCGCCAGGTGATCCTGCCGCCGGGCGGCGTGGCGCTGCCGGTGGTGGACCTCGCGCGGCTGCCGGCGGCGCGGCGGCCGGCGGTGGCGGAGGAGCGGGCGGCGGCGCTGGCGCAGCGGCCGTTCGACCTGGCGCGCGGGCCGCTGCTGCGGGCGGCGCTGTGGCGGCTCGCGGCGCACGAGCACCTGCTGCTGCTCGTGCTGCACCACATCGCCAGCGACGCCTGGTCGCTCGGTGTGCTGGTGCGGGAGGTGACGGCGCTCTACGCGGCGTTCGGCGCCGGGCTGCCGTCGCCGCTCCCGGCGCTGCCGGTGCAGTACGCGGACTTCGCGGCGTGGCAGCGGCGCTGGCTCTCGGGCGAGGTGCTGCAGGCCGAGCTGGAGCACTGGCGCGGCCGCCTGGCGGGGGCGCCGCCGGTGTTCGAGCTGCCGACCGACCGGCCGCGGCCCGCGGTGCAGAGCTTCCGCGGCGGGATGCGCCCGGTGGCGCTGCCGGTGAAGCTGGCGCGGGAGCTGGGAGCGCTGTCGCGGCGCCAGGGAGCGACGCAGTTCATGACCCTGGCCGCGACGCTCGCCGTCCTGCTGTCGCGCTACTCGGGCCAGCCGGACCTCACCCTGGGCACCGTGGTGGCGGGCCGCCAGCGGCTGGAGATCGAGGGGCTGATCGGGTTCTTCGTCAACAGCCTGGTGCTGCGTCCGGACCTGACGGGGACGCCGAGCTTCGGCGAGCTCCTGGGCCGGGTGCGCGAGGAGTCGCTGGCGGCATACGGGCATCAGGACCTGCCGTTCGAGCGCCTGGTCGAGGAGCTGGCGCCGGAGCGGAGCCTGGCGCACGCGCCGCTGTTCCAGGTGATGTTCGCCTGGCAGAACGCGGCGGAAGCGGTGGGCGCGATGCCCCGGGCGGTCCCGGCGGCCCCGACGATCCCGGCGATCCCGGCGATCCCGACGAGCTCGGCGCACGCGACGATCCCGGCGCACCCGGCATACCCGCCGCAGCCGAAGGGCCTGAAGGCCCCTGCCGCCCTTGCCGCCCCGGACGCCGCGGACGCTCCAGAGACCCCGGAGACCCCGGAGACCCCGGAGACCATCGGTCTGGCGCTTTCGGGCCTGCGCCTGGAGCCGGTGCCCCTGGCCGGCGAGGCGGCGAAGTTCGACCTGAGCCTGACGCTCCAGGAGTCGGGCGGCGCGATCTCGGGGTCGCTGTCCTACGCCCGGGACCTGTTCGATGCGCCGACGGTGGAGCGCCTCGTGGGATCGCTGTCGGCGCTGCTCGCGGGCGTGGTGGCGGCGCCGGAGCGGGCGGTGGCGGAGCTGCCGCTGCTGGGGGAGGGGGAGCGGCATCAGCTGGTGGTGGAGTGGAACGCGACGGGCACGCGGTATCCCGCGGCGAGCACGCTGCCGGAGCTGTTCGCGGCGCGGGCGGCGGCGCATCCGGAGCGTGCGGCGTGGGAGCTCGGCGGCGAGGAGCTGAGCTACGGCGAGCTGGCCGCGCGCGCGGGTGCGCCGCCGCCCGGGCCGCGAACAGCTCCGGCAGCGTGCTCTCCGCGGGGTACCGCGTGCCCGTCGCGTTCCACTCCACCACCAGCTGATGCCGCTCCCCCTCCCCCAGCAGCGGCAGCTCC
>JASLEW010000824.1 GCA_030150965.1 Thermoanaerobaculia bacterium
ACCGTTGCAGCCGAGGTGTGGATGCGGCCGGAGCCTTCGGTTGCCGGCACGCGCTGCACCCGGTGGACGCCCGACTCGAACTTGAGCTTGGCGAAGGCACCGCGGCCCTGGATCTCGGCAATCACCTCCTTGTAGCCGCCCATCGCGCCGTCGCTCGCCGAGATCAGCTCGGTCTTCCAGCCCTGGCTCGCCGCGTAGCGCTCGTACATGCGAAAGAGGTCGCCGGCGAACAGCGCGGCCTCGTCGCCGCCGGTTCCTGCGCGCACCTCCAAGATGACGTTGCGCTCGTCGGCGGCTCCTCGATGCGCCGCGCCAGCGCCGCCAGCTCGCGGGCCTCGAACAGCGCACGCAGCGGCAGCTCGACGGCGAAGCGCTCGCGCACCCGGGCGATGACCCGGGTGGCGAGCAGCGAATGGCCGCCGCGGGCGAAAAAGTCGTCGCCGGAGGAGACCGGGCCGCCGCCCAGGAGCTCCGACCAGATCCCGGCCAGCGCCACCTCGACCTCGCCTTCGGGCGCGACGAACTCGGGGGCGGCGGCGTCCCAGTCCGGATCGGGAAGCGCGCGGCGGTCGAGCTTGCCGCTCGGGGTGAGCGGCAGCGCCGCGAGGCGCACGAACGCCGTCGGCACCATGTGCGCCGGCAGGCGCGCGGCAAGGTGCCCGCGCCAAGCGGCCATCGCAGCCATCGCAGCCATCGCAGCCATCGCGGCCGTCGCAGACGCCGCCGCCGTGGCCTCCCCGCCCTCGCCGTCCACGGCGCGCGGCACCACGTAGGCCACCAGGTGCTGGCCGCCGCGCGCATCGTGACGCACGGCCGCGGCCGCCTCGCGCACCGTGGGGTGGCCGGCGAGGACCGCCTCGACCTCCTCCAGCTCGATGCGGAAGCCGCGCAGCTTCACCTGCTGGTCGCGGCGCCCCAGGAACTCCAGGTCGCCGTCCGGCAGCCGGCGGGCGAGGTCGCCGGTGCGGTAGCAGCGCCCGCCCGGCGGCACGCCCGGGCCGCCGACCGGGTCGGGAACGAAACGCTCCGCGGTCTGGTCCGGGCGGCCGAGATAGCCGCGCGCGAGCACCGTGCCGGCGATCCACATCTCTCCCGGCACGCCGACCGGCACCAGCTCGCCATGCCCGTCGACCAGGTGGATGCGGCAGTTGACGATCGGCTTGCCGAGCGGGGTGCGCCGCTCGCCGCGGCCGCGCGGCCCCGCGGCCGCGGCGCCGATCTCGAACAGCGTGTCGCACACCGTCGCCTCGGTGGGCCCGTAGCCGACAGCGTGTCGCACACCGTCGCCTCGGTGGGCCCGTAGCCGTTGAGGATGCGCAGCCCCGGCACCGCCGCCCGGATCTCGGCCAGGAGCCCCTCGCGGATCGGCTCGACGCCCACCCACAGGCAGCCGAGCTGGCGCCGCTCGGGCCCGCCGCCGCGCACCCAGGCGGCGAGGTCGGCGAGCATGAAGGCCGGCACGTCGGCGCTCCACACCTGATGGCGCGCGAGCCAGGGGAGGAGGGTGTCGGCGCTCACCCGCTCCTCCTCCGTCGGCACGTGCAGCACGCCGCCGCAGCAGAGCGTGCCGAAGACCTCCGACACCGACACGTCGAAGCTGATGCTGGTCCACAGGCTGCAGCCCGTGCCCGGCGGCAGCGGCCGGTGGCGCTCGATGGCCGCCACCAGGTTGCCCAGGGCGAGATGGGTGCAGCCGACTCCCTTCGGCCGCCCCGTCGAGCCCGAGGTATAGATGACATAGGCCAGGGATGCGCCGGTCAGGTCGCCGTCCGGCTCCGGCAGAGGTCGATCCGCCTCGCCCGCCACCTCTCCCCCGCCTGCCCCGCCGGCATCCAGCCGCAGGGTCACGAGCCGCCGCGGACGGCCTGCCGCGGGCCGCTCCGCCGCCGCGACGAGCGCCGCCGCCAGCGCCGCGGCGCGTGCGCCCGCGGTGAGCAGCACCGGCGCGCCGGAGTCCGCGAGCATCAGCGCCAGCCGCTCCGGCGGGTAGCCGTCGTCGAGCGGCAGGTAGGTGCCGCCGGCCTTGAGGATGCCGAGGATGCCCACGATCAGGGTCGCGGAGCGCCCGGCACACAGGCCCACGCGCACCTCCGGCCCCACGCCCAGGCGCCGGAGCCGCCGGGCGAGGCAGTCGGCGCGGCGGTCCAGCTCGCCGTAGCTCACCACCTCCCCGGCGCAGACCACCGCCGGCTGGTCCGGCACCGCCGCCGCCCAGGCGGCGACGCGCTGGTGGACGTGGGACGGCCGGCCGAGCGGCGCGGCGGTGTCGTTCCAGGCCAGGAGCTGGGCGCGCTCGGCGGCGTCGAGCAGCGGCAGCTCCGACAGCCGCCGCCGCGGCTCCGCGGCGGCGGCGGCGGCCAGGCGCTCGAAGTGAGCCGCCAGGCGCGCGGCGGTGGCGGCGTCGAAGAGGTCGGTGGCATAGCGCAGCACGCCGGACATCACTCCGTCCCGCTCGCGCAGCGACAGCGCCAGGTCGAGCATCGCGGTGCGGCTCTCCAGCTCCTCCTGGCGCAGCGTGAGCCGGCGCAGCGCGATCTCGGGCAGCGGCGTGTTCTGGAGCGCGAACATCACCTGGAACAGCGGGTTGCGGCCGAGGTCGCGTCCCGGGCGCAGCTCCTCGACCAGGCTGTCGAAGGGCAGCTCCTGGTGGTCGTATGCCGCGAGCGCGCCGCGGCGCGTCCGCTCGAGGAGCTCGTCCCAGGTGGGATCGCCGGCCAGGTCGCCGCGCAGCACCACGGTGTTGACGAACAACCCCACCAGGCCCGAGAGCTCCGGCCGCGCGCGGCCGGCCACCGGCGTGCCCAGCAGCAGGTCGGTCTGGCCGCTGTAGCGGGAGAGCAGGCCCGCGAACACCGCCAGGAGGGCCATGAACGGCGTTGCCCCCTGCCGCCGCGCCAGCGCCGCGAGGGCCGCGGTCACCGGCGCCGCGCACGCCACCGGCAGCTCCCGGCCGCGCAGGCTCTGCGCCGGCGGGCGCGGCCGGTCGGTGGGCAGGTCGAGGCTCTCGGGCGCGCCGGCGAGCTGCCGCCGCCAGTGGGCCAGGTCC
>JASLEW010000846.1 GCA_030150965.1 Thermoanaerobaculia bacterium
GGCTGCGCCCCTCCGCGCTGGGCGCAGCCTGGCTCCGCCAGCGCCGGCAGCAATGCCGCGCGGGGCCGCGAGTGAGCCCATCCCGCCCCTTCATCCTGCGGCCCATCGCCACCTCGCTGCTGATGGTGGGCCTGCTGATCGCGGGGGTGGTCGCCTTCCGCCAGCTGCCGGTCTCGGCGCTGCCGGAGGTGGATTACCCGACCATCCAGGTGGTGACCTTCTACCCCGGCGCCAGCCCCGACGTCATGGCCTCGGCGGTAACCGCGCCGCTCGAGCGCCAGTTCGGCCAGGTGCCGGGCCTCAACCAGATGACCTCGACGAGCTCCGAGGGGAGCTCGATCATCACCCTGCAGTTCGTGCTCGATCTCAACATCGACGTCGCCGAGCAGCAGGTGCAGGCGGCGATCAACGCCGCCGGCACCTACCTGCCGGCGAACCTTCCCAACCCGCCGATCTACAGCAAGACCAACCCGGCCGACGCGCCGATCCTGACCCTGGCGCTGACCTCCGCGACGCTGCCGCTGTCGAAGGTCGAGGACCTGGCCGACACCCGGCTGGCGGAGAAGATCTCGCAGCTGCCCGGCGTCGGCCTGGTGAGCATCAGCGGCGGCCAGAAGCCGGCGGTGCGCATCCAGGTCAATCCCACCGCCGCCTCCGCCTTCGGCCTGACGCTCGAGGACGTGCGCAGCGCCATCACCACCTCGACGGTCAACCAGGCCAAGGGGACGTTCGACGGCCGCCACCAGTCGTACTCGATCGACGCCAACGACCAGCTGCTGAGCAGCGACCAGTACCGGCCGCTGATCATCGCCTACCGCAACGGCAACCCGGTGCGCCTCTCCGACATCGCCAAGGTCGCCGACTCGGCGGAGAACGTCAAGCTCGCGGCGTGGATGAACCAGGTGCCGGCGGTCATCGTCAACATCCAGCGCCAGCCGGGCGCCAACATCATCTCGGTGGTGGACCGGGTGACCAAGCTGCTGCCGGTGCTGCGCGCCGGCCTGCCGGGCGCGGTGCAGGTCACCGTCCTCACCGACCGCACCTCGACCATCCGCGCCTCGGTGAGCGACGTCGAGTTCGAGCTGATGCTGACCATCGCCCTGGTGGTGATGGTCATCTTCCTCTTCCTGCGCACCCTGGCCGCCACCATCATCCCGAGCGTCGCCGTGCCGCTGTCGCTGGTCGGCACCTTCGGCGCCATGTATCTGCTCGGCTACAGCCTCAACAACCTCACCCTGATGGCGCTCACCATCTCGACCGGCTTCGTGGTCGACGATGCGATCGTGATGATCGAAAACATCATGCGCTATATCGAGGAGGGGATGAAGCCGCTCGACGCGGCGCTCAAGGGCTCGGAGCAGATCGGCTTCACCATCCTGTCGCTGACCGTGTCGCTGATCGCGGTGCTGATCCCGCTGCTGTTCATGGGCGACGTGGTGGGGCGCCTGTTCCGCGAGTTCGCGGTGACGCTGTCGGTGACCATCCTGGTGTCGGCCGCGGTGTCGCTCACCCTGACGCCGATGATGTGCGCCAAGCTCTTGAAGCACAAGACCGAGGCCGAGCAGGGGCGCTTCTACAAGGCCTCCGAGCGCGTCTTCCAGCGCATCATCGACACCTACGGCCGGGCGCTCACCTGGGTGCTGCGCCACCAGCCGGCGACGCTGCTGGTCGCCGTCGCCACCCTGGTGCTGACCGTCCTGCTCTACGTCATCGTGCCCAAGGGCTTCTTCCCGGTGCAGGACACCGGCGTCATCCTGGGCATCTCGGAGGCGCCGCAGTCGGTCTCCTTTCCCGCCATGGCGGAGCGGCAGCAGCAGCTGGCGAGCGCCATCCTCCAGGACCCGGCGGTCGAGAGCCTCTCCTCGTTCATCGGCATCGACGGCACCAACACCACGCTCAACAGCGGCCGCATCCAGATCAACCTCAAGCCGCTCGACGAGCGCGGCATCAACGCCAGCGACCTGATCCGCCGCCTCCAGGGGCGCCTGACCGGCATCGCCGGCATCACCCTGCACATGCAGCCGGTGCAGGACCTCACCGTCGAGGACCGGGTGAGCCGCGCCGAGTTCCAGTACAGCCTGGAGGACGCCAACGCCGCCGAGCTGGCGAGCTGGGTGCCGCGCTTCCTCGCCAAGCTCCAGGCGCTGCCCGAGCTGGCCGACGTGGCGAGCGATCAGCTCAACGACGGCCTGCAGGCGAAGCTGGTGCTCGACCGCACCACCGCCTCGCGCCTGGGGGTGACGCCGCAGAACCTCGACGACGCGCTCTACGACGCCTTCGGCCAGCGCGAGATCTCGATCATGTTCACCCAGCTCAACCAGTACCACGTGGTGCTGGAGGCGACGCCCGAGTTCCAGCAGCGCCCCGAGGACCTGACCAACCTCTTCCTCAAGTCGAGCGCCAACGGCTCGATCCCGCTCAGCGCCTTCACCCGCGTGCAGCAGGCGAGCGCGCCGCTGTCGATCAATCACCAGGGGCAGTTCCCGGTGGTCACCGTGTCCTTCAACCTGGCGCCCGGCGCCTCGCTCGGCGACGCGGTCAACGCCATCACCAGGGTGCAGCACGACCTCGGCATGCCGGCGAGCGTGCAGGGGAGCTTCCAGGGGAGCGCCGAATCGTTCCGCGCCTCGCTGGTCAACGAGCCGCTGCTCATCCTGGCGGCGATCATCACCGTCTACATCCTGCTCGGCGTGCTGTACGAGAGCTACATCCATCCGGTGACCATCCTCTCGACGCTGCCCTCGGCCGGCGTCGGCGCCCTGCTGGCGCTGATGATCTGTCACACCGACTTCAGCGTCATCGCGCTCATCGGCATCATCCTGCTGATCGGCATCGTGGAGAAGAACGCCATCATGATGATCGACTTCGCGCTCGACGCCGAGCGCAAGGAGGGCAAGGCTCCCGAGGAGGCGATCTATCAGGCGGCGCTGCTGCGCTTCCGGCCGATCATCATGACCACCATGGCGGCCCTGCTGGGCGGCATCCCGCTGGCGCTGGGCAGCGGCATCGGCGCCGAGCTGCGTCGCCCGCTCGGCATCGCCATCGTCGGCGGCCTGATCTTCAGCCAGGCGCTGACCCTCTTCACCACGCCGGTCATCTACCTGGCGTTCGACCGCCTGGCGCGGCGCGTCAGCCACCGCTCCGCGCGGCCCGAGCGCCCCGACCACCCCGAGCGGCCCGGGCGGCCGGGGACGCCCGCGGCGCCGGAGCCGCGGCTGCGCCCGGCGGAGGGCGCTTGAGCATCTCGCAGCCCTTCATCAGCCGGCCGATCGCCACCACCCTGCTGACGGTGGCGCTGGCCCTGGCCGGCGGCGTCGCCTACCGGTTCCTGCCGGTGTCGCCGCTGCCGCAGGTGGACTTCCCCACCATCAGCGTCTCGGCGGGGCTGCCCGGGGCCAGCCCCGAGACCATGGCCTCGTCGGTCGCGACGCCGCTCGAGCGCCAGTTCGGGCGCATCGCCGGGGTCACCGAGATGACCTCCACCAGCTCGCTCGGCTCGACCTCGATCACCCTGCAGTTCGACCTCAACCGCAACATCGACGCCGCCGGGCGCGACGTGCAGGCGGCGATCAACGCCGCCCGCGGCCAGCTGCCGACCAACCTCCCCAACAACCCCTTCTACCGCAAGGTGAACCCGGCGGACGCGCCGATCCTGCTGCTGTCGCTCAGCTCGGACGTGGTCGAGCGCGCCAAGATCTACGACCTGGCCTCGACCATCCTGGAGCAGAAGCTGTCGCAGGTCTCGGGCGTCGGCCAGGTGATCGTCGGCGGCGGCGCGCTGCCGGCGGTGCGCGTCGAGGTCAATCCGACCGAGCTCAACGCCAAGGGGCTGAGCCTCGAAGACGTGCGCACCATGCTCGGCAACGCCAACGCCAACCGGCCGAAGGGCGAGGTCGGCAGCATCCTGCACAGCTGGTCGCTCAGCACCACCGACCAGCTGCTCAAGGCGGCCGAGTACCGGCCGCTGATCGTCTCGTTCAACGGCGCCAACGGCTCCGCGGTCAAGCTCTCCGACATCGCCGACGTCGAGGACTCGGAGGAGGACGTGCGCACCGGCGGCCTGGTCAACGGCAAGCCGGCGGTGATCATCATCATCTTCCGCCAGCCGGGCGCCAACATCCTGGAGACCGTCGACCGCATCCGCGCCATCATCCCGCAGCTCCAGGCGTCGATCCCGCCGGTCATCTCGCTGCAGGTCATCATCGACGCCACGCGCACCATCCGCGCCTCGGTGCGCGACGTCGAGATCACGCTCGCGATCTCGATCCTGCTGGTCATCCTGGTGGTGTTCGTCTTCCTGCGCAGCGTCCGCGCCACCTTCATCCCCAGCGTCGCGGTGCCGGTGTCGCTGGTCGCCACCTTCGGCGTGATGTACCTGCTGGGCTACAGCGTCGACAACCTGTCGCTGATGGCGCTGACCATCGCCACCGGCTTCGTGGTGGACGACGCCATCGTGGTGATCGAGAACATCACCCGCCATCTGGAGTCGGGCATGGCGCCGCTCGACGCCGCGCTGCGCGGCGCCGCCGAGATCGGCTTCACCGTGCTCACCATCAGCATCTCGCTGATCGCGGTGTTCATCCCGATCCTGCTGATGGGCGGCATCGTCGGCCGGCTGTTCCGCGAGTTCGCCGTCGTGCTGTCGGTGGCGATCGCCATCTCGATGGTGGTGTCGCTCACCACCACGCCGATGATGTGCTCGCGGCTGCTCCGCGCCCAGAGCGAGGAGCAGCATGGGCGGCTGTACAACGCGAGCGAACGGGCGTTCGATTGGATCCTCGGCGGCTACCGCGGCTCGCTCGCCTGGGTGCTGCGGCATCAGGGGTTCACGCTCCTGGTGACCATGGTCACCATGGCCGCCACGGTCTATCTCTACGTCGTGGTGCCCAAGGGCTTCTTTCCGCAGCAGGACACCGGGCGCCTGAACGGCTCGCTGGTGGCCGATCAGGACACCTCGTTCCAGGCGATGAAGCGGCGGCTGGGCCAGATCGTCGCCATCGTCAATCAGGACCCGGCGATCGAGTCCAGCTCCGCCTTCATCGGCGGCCAGGCGGTCAACACCGGACGGGTGTTCGTGGGATTGAAGCCGCAGGGCGAGCGCGGCAAGGGCAATCCCACCGCCGACCAGGTGATCGGGCGGCTGCGGCCGAAGCTCGCCAAGGTGCCCGGCGTGAACCTCTTCTTGCAGGCGGTGCAGGACCTGCGGGTCGGCGGCCGGTCGAGCAACGCGCAGTACCAATACACCTTGAAGTGTGACAACACCGAGGAGCTGCTGCAGTGGGCGCCGCGCGTCCTCCAGCGCCTGCGCCAGATCCCGATCCTCGCCGACGTCAACACCGATCAGCAGAACAAGGGGCTCCAGGCCGCCCTGGTGATCGACCGCGCCACCGCCTGGCGGCTGGGCATCTCGACGCAGGACATCGACAACACGCTCTACGACGCCTTCGGCCAGCGGCCGGTGTCCACCATGTACCAGGCGCTCAACCAGTACCACGTCATCATGGAGGTCCAGCCGCAGTTCTGGCAGACCCCGGACGGCCTCAGGTACATCTACGTGAAGGGCACCGCGAGGAGCACGGCCGCGGCCGGCGGCGTGGCCGGCGCCGGCGGCAGCACCAGCGGCGCCAGCGGCGGCACCGGCGGCGCGGA
>JASLEW010000864.1 GCA_030150965.1 Thermoanaerobaculia bacterium
AGGCGGCGGAGGCCGCGGAGGCGGCGGAGGCGGAGCGCCGGCGCCCGCGCTACCGCGTGCGCCTCTTCGGCGGCCCCGCGGTCTTCCAGCTCGCCGAGGACGGCGAGCGGGAGGTGGGGTGGAAGCTGCGGCGGTCGTTCCAGGTGCTGGCCTTCCTGGCGGCCTCGCCGGACCTCCAGGCCAGCCGCGACGACCTGGAGGAGGCGGTGTGGCCGGCGGACGGCGAGCGCACCATCGACCGCAACTTCCATCCCACCCTGAGCCACCTGCGCCGCGCCCTCGACCCGGCGCGCCGCGGCGCGCTGCCCTCGCCGCTGCTGCTGCGCGGCGGCATCTACCGGCTCAACCCGGAGATCGAGTGGGACATCGACCTCCAGGACTTCAACCGCCGCGTCGCCTTCGGGCGCGAGCTGGCGGCGGCCGGCGAGGAGCGCGCCGCCGCCGACACCTGGCAGCGCGCCTGGCGGCTGTACCGCGGTCCCTTCCTGCACGGCCACTACGAAGCCTGGGCGGTGGCCCGCCGCGAGGAGCTGCAGCAGGCCTACCTGGAGCTGCTGCGCGAGCTCGGGGACCTGGCGGTTCGCCTGGAGCGCACCGAGGACGCCCTGGACGCCTACCGCTCGCTGCTGCTCGAAGACCCCCTCCAGGAGCGCACCCACCTGGCGGTGATGCGCCTCTACTCCGGCCAGGGCCGCCGCGACCTGGTGCGCCGCCAGTACGAGCGCCTCTCCACCCTCCTGCTCGACGAGCTGGGCGTCGAGCCCCTGCCCGAGACCGTTCAGGAGTACCACCGGCTGATGAGCTGAGGCGCGGCGTATGGCCGTGGCGATCCCGCTTCCGGTCTCGCCTTCCAACCCCTGCCGATCGAAGGCGTCCCCGGGCGAGGGGACCGGGCGCCAACGGCGGACGAGATGCCGGATCGGCCGCGAAATGCACTAGCATGGCGCGATTGCGGCGACGGGGCCGGCGGCCCGGGACGAACCATGCATGCGTGAACGGCAGGATGTGATCCTCGGCGGCGGCCTGGCCGGCATGACCGCCGCCTACACCCTGCAGCAGGCGGGTGAGGACTGGTGGCAGCTCTACGAGCGGGAGGAGCGGCTGGGCGGCCTGGCGCGCTCGGTCGCCATCGACGGCTACCTCTTCGACTACGGGCCGCACATCCTGTTCACCATCGACGCCGAGATCGAGGCGCTGATCCGCGACCTCCTGGGCGAGAACTTCCACGCCCAGGAGCGGCAGGCCTTCATCTATCACCATTTCTGCCGGCGTTACACGCGGTTTCCCTTCCAGGCCCACCTCCACGGCCTGCCGGTGCCGGTGGTGCGCGAGTGCCTGGTCGAGCTGGTGCGCGCCGTCCAGCGCCAGGAGCGCGGCGAGTTCCATCCCGTCAACTACGAGGAGTGGATGCGCGGCCTGTTCGGCAACGGCATCGCCGAGCGGCTGATGATCCCCTACGCCAGGAAGATCTGGACCGTCGAGCCGAGCGAGATGGAATTCAGCTGGATCGGCCGCCGCGTGCCCACCCCCGACTTCGAGCGCATCATCGCCGGCGCGCTGGAGGAGGACGTGGCCCAGGTCGGCGCCACCGCCAAGTTCTGGTACCCGCGCCACGGCGGCATCGAGCCGCTGCCGCGCGCCCTCGGGCAGCGCCTCGCCCCGGCCAACGTCCACCTGGGACGGACCGCCGAGCGCATCGAGCTGCCGGCCAAGCGCGTCGTCTTCGCCGGCGGCGAGGTCGTGCCCTTCGACCAGCTCATCTTCTCGCTGCCGCTGCCCGACATCCCGCGTCTCGTGAGCGGCGTGCCGCCGGAGATCGAGCGGGCATGCAACGCGCTGCGCTACCAGGGGATCTTCTGCGTCAACCTGGGCATCGACCGGCCCGGGATCTCGGACATGCACTGGGTCTACTTCTACGAGGACGAGTTCCCCTTCCACCGCCTGTCGTTCCCGGCGACGTTCAGCCCCGACACGGTGCCGCCGGGCAAGAGCTCGATCGCCACCGAGGTGGCCTTCGCGCGCGAGCGTCCGCTCGATCGCGACACGGCGGTCGAGCGCACCATCGCCGGCCTGCGCACCGCCGGCATCCTCCAGCCCGACGACCGCATCGAGCTGGTGCACACCGAGCAGATCGTGCCCGCCTATGTCATCTACGACCTCCGGCACCGCGAGAGCGTCGCGCTGATCGGCGCCTGGCTGCGCCGCCACGGCATCTGGAACGTCGGCCGCTTCGGCGAGTGGCAGTACTTCAACATGGACCACTCGATGCGCAGCGGCGGCGCCGCCGCCCGCCAGATCCTCGCCGCGCGCCCGCCGGCGGCGGCGCCGCGGTAGCAGGGGACCGCCGCCCGGCCGCCGCCCGGCTACGGTGCGGTCCGGCTGTTACAATCGGGCCGATGAGCATCCAGATCGCGAGGCCGGAGACCGCGGCGGCAGCGCCGCCGGCCACGGCTGCGACGGCCGCGCGGGCGGGCGAGCTCGACATCACCGTCCTGGTGCCGGTGCTCGACGAAGCCGCCACGGTCGAGGAGCTGGCGGCGCGGGTGGCGGCGGTCCTCGACCGCCTCGGCCAGGCCTTCGAGGTGGTCTTCGTCGACGACGGCTCGCGCGACGGCACCGCCGAGCGGGTGCGCGCCGCCCACCGCGCCGACCCGCGCATCAAGCTCGTCCGCCTGCGCCGCAACTTCGGCAAGGCGGCGGCGCTCTCGGCCGGCTTCGAGCACGCGCGCGGCGCCCTCATCATCACCATGGACGGCGACCTGCAGGACGATCCCGACGAGATCCCGCGCCTGCTCGACGCCCTCGCCGGGGGCGACCTGGACCTGGTCTCCGGCTGGAAGCGCGAGCGCCGCGACCCGGCGGGCAAGCGCCTCCCCTCGCGCCTGTTCAACTGGGTGACGAGGCTCCTGGCCGGCGTCGATCTGCACGACTTCAACTCGGGGTTCAAGGTCTACCGCCGCGAGGTCCTGGAGCAGATCGCCATCTACGGCGAGCTGCACCGCTACATCCCGGTCCTCGCCAGCCGCCGCGGCTTCGCCGTGGGCGAGGTGGCGGTCGCCCACCACCCGCGCCGCCACGGGGCCAGCAAGTACGGCTGGGACCGCTTCTACAAGGGCCTGCTCGACCTCATCACCGTCCTCTTCATCACCCGCTACACCCGCCGCCCGCTCCACCTCTTCGGCGCCGTCGGCCTGCTGTTCCTGGCCGCGGGCTTCGGCATCGACCTCTACCTGGCCATCCAGTGGATGGGCGGCGCGACCCTCTCCAACCGTCCGCTGCTCCTCCTCGGCGTCCTCCTGATGCTGCTCGGCATCCAGGTCCTGACCACCGGCCTCCTGGGCGAGATGATCACCTTCAAGAACTTCCGCCGCCCCGAGAGCTACTCGGTCAAGGAGTGGCTGGACTAGTGGCCCACCCGGGTGCGCCCGGCCGCCGCCGACGTGCCCGATGCCGGCCGCCGGCGGTGCCCGGAGGACATGCCGCGAGTGCCCCCTGAGGGCACGCCGGAGCGGGAGGCCGGGCCGCCGCGCCGCTCTCTGGCGGATCCCCCGGCTTCGATGACCCTGCCGGTGGTCCTTCCACCGGCTCCGAGGACTCCGCTGGCTCCGGTAGCTCCGGCGGCTCCGACGACTCCGGCGGCTCCGACGGCTCCGACGGCACCAATCGCTCCGACGGCTCCAATCGCTCCGGCGGCTCCAATCGCTCCGACGGCTCCCGGGGCTCCGACAGCTCCGAGGGCTCAGGTGGCTCCGGCGGAGGCGCCTTCTGGAGACGCGGCGCCCCTGGACCTGCTGTTCCTCACCCAGACCTACCCGCGCTTTCCGGGCGACATCGCCGGGCCGTTCATCGAGGAGCTGGCCCGCGCCCTGGTCCGGCTCGGCGACCGGGTGACGGTGCTCGCCCCCCACGCCCCCGGACTGCCGGCCGCCTGGGAGGCGGGCGGCGTCGAGGTCCGCACCTTCCGCTACGCGCCCCAGGCCGCCGAGGTGGTGGGGTACGGCCGCTCCCTGGAGTCCGACCTGCGGGTGCGCGGCGCGGCGGCGGCGGTGACCCCCCTCTACGCCCTGGCGGCTCGGCGCGCGGTGGCGAGCCAGCTGCGCGAGCGCCGCTTCGACCTCGTGCACGCCCACTGGATCGTCCCCAACGGCCTGGTGGCGGCGGTGGCCGAAGCCTGGGCCGCCGGGGACGGCCCGGCCCTGGCGATTGGCCTCCACGGCAGCGACGTGTTCCTCGCCGAGCGCGCCGGCGTGCGGGCGCTGGCGCGCTGGGCGCTGGGCCGGGCGCGCCTGCTGACCGGCTGCTCGCCCGAGCTGATCGCGCGCGTGCAGGCGCTCGGCTTCCCGCCGGCGCGGTCGCGGGTCATCCCCTATGGCGTCGATGTCGCCGCCTTCGCGCCCGACCCGGCCCGGCGCGCCGTCTGGCGGCAGCGCCTCGGCATCCCGGCCGCGGCGCCGGTGCTCCTGACGGTGGGGAGGATGGCGGCCAAGAAGGGCTTTCACGTCCTCGCCGCCGCCCTCCCGGAGCTGCTGCGCGGCCAGCCCGCCCTGCACGTCGTCCTGGCCGGCGGCGGCGACCTGCTGCCGGAGCTGGCCGCGGCCACCGCCGCCTGGCGCGAGCGCGTCCACCTGCCGGGGGCGGTGCGGCGCGACGCCCTGCCCGACCTCTACCGGGCGGCCGACCTCTTCGCGCTGCCGGCGGTGCACGACGAGCGCGGCAACGTGGACGGCCTGCCCAACGTCATCCTGGAGGCGATGGCCAGCGGCCTGCCGGTCGTCGCCTCCGGCATCTCCGGCATCCCCCTGGCCGTCGAGGACGGGGTGACGGGCAGCCTGGTGCCGGAGAACGACCCGGCGGCCCTGGCCTGCGCCCTGGGGCGCCTGCTTGGGGACCCGGCGGCGGCGCGCCGGATGGGGGAGGCGGGACGGCGCAGGGCGGCGGCGGAGCTCACCTGGGAGGCGGTCGCGGCCCGCCACCGCGAGGCCTACCGCGCCGCCCTGGGGTGGCGCTCCGGCGCCTGAGATCCGGGACGAGAGGCGGCTCGCCGGCCGCCCCGGGCTGCCCGGGGAGCCGGCTTCCGGGCTTGTCGCCATTGCCCGAACCCCATATACTCAGGAGACGGTTTTCACACCGGAACAGGCTTAAAAAGCATCCATTTGGCCAACGCACCCATGGCGCCGAAGAAGCCTCCCACTGGAATGACCAAGGCCGACCTGGTCGACGTGGTCTACGACCGTCATGGGGGCCTGACCAAGAACGAGGCGGCGGAGATCGTCGAGGTCATCTTCAAGACGGTGAAGACCTCGCTCAGCGCCGGCCGCACCGTGCGCATCAAGAACTTCGGCACCTTCGAGATCACCAACCGCCCCGGGCGCACCGGTGTCAACCCGGTCAGCGGCGAGCGGATCTTCATCCCGCCTCACCGCGGCCTGAGCTTCCGGCCGGCGCGCCGCCTCAAAGACGTGCCGGGTGCGCCGGGCATGTCCTTCCGCGAGCGGGACTAGCTGTAGATGGCCGCCAAGGCCCGCGTCCAGAAGCGCCTCTATTACAAGATCGGCGAGGCCTGCAAGGCGCTCGGCATCCAGCCCTACGTCCTGCGCTACTGGGAGACCGAGTTCCCCGCCCTGAGCCCGAGCAAGAGCCGCTCGGGCCAGCGGGTCTACAGCGAGAAGGAGCTGGAGGTCATCCGCCGCATCAAGCAGCTCCTCTACGACGAGGGCTACACCATCGCCGGCGCCAAGAAGAAGCTCGAGGGCGAGCTGGCGTCCGGCATCCTGGGCGAGCCCGCCGGCGCCGCGCCCCACGCCTCCGCCGTGGCGCCTCCGCCGCCGGCCCCGCCCGCGCCGGCGCCGGCCGGTTCACC
>JASLEW010000887.1 GCA_030150965.1 Thermoanaerobaculia bacterium
CAGCCACGGGCCGCAGGCGCTCGGCGAGAGCCGCCGCACCGGGACGCGGCGGCGCGCCGCCGGCGCGGGGCTCACCGGCCGGAACGGCCGGCGGGGCGGCGGTCGCCGCGGGCTCGCGGGTCACGGCTGCTGCCCTGACACGAAGCTCTCTGCCGGAGCGAGGGAGGGGGCGCCGCCTCCCTCCCCGGCGGGGCGGGAAGGGGGCCGGGGGGCCGCGGGGGGCGATCCGTTGGAGGCTTCGAGCAGGCCATCAGCGCCCTGTTCGCCGCTCCGTTTCATGCCTCGAGGCCGCCGCGGGCGGTGGAGACCGCAACCGGCGCGGAGAGGAAGTTGTCACCCGGATGATCGATCATCACTGCCGCCGGTCCCGTCAAGGCACAGCGGCTGACTATAGCCAAGAAGACGCGCCAGAAAAGCGACGTCAGCCGGAAAGCTGGCGACGCTTATCGGCGCCTATGCGTCACATATTCGAGCGGCCGGAAGGCGGTGCGGCGCGGGGCTCAACCGCGGGGCCTCAGCTGGACGGATCGGTGTGGAACGTGACCGTCGCGTGGTGATGAAGTCCGCGGGGAGCCAGGGCTCGCCGGGCGCGATCCGTGGCCCCGGTCACGCCCGGGGGCGCCGCACCCGCGGACCGCGGGACGGCGAGGCCGGGGCGGCGAAGAGCTCGGCGACCGGGCAGCGGAAACCGGCCACCACGTCGCCGCCGTCCAGCTCGTCGCTCTCGGTGAGGAGCCGCACCCCGCCGGCGCGGGCGTGGACCCGGACGGTGCGCGCCGCCGGATCGATCACCCAGACCGCGCGCACGCCGGCGGCGAGGTACTCGGAGACCTTCGCCCGCGCCTCGCTGGCACGGTCGCCGGTCGAGAGCACCTCGACCGCGAGGTCCGGCGCCAGCTCCGGAAAGGGCCCCCCCAGCCCCACCGCCGCCAGCCGCTCGGCGGCGACGAAGGCGATGTCGGGGCAGAGGACCGTGTCGGGCCGGCGGGCGAGCAGGAAGCCGGTCGCTTCGCTGAACAGCTCACCCAGGCCAAGAGCCTGCACGTGCCGGCCGAGGGCCACAAACAGCCGGCCGACCACCAGGCCGTGCGACCAGGCTGCAGGCATCACACGGCGCAGGACGCCGCGCAGCAGCTCGTGCGGCAGGTCCGGGTCGGGCAGCGACAGCAGGTCGTCGGCGGTGAGGAGAGTCGTGAGCTCCATGCGGCGGTCCTCCGGCGTGGCCTCATCATACCCCTGTTGACGGAATCCGGCCGCCGCGCGGCCGCACGGGGGTAGACGATATGGAACGACCGGTTCCCCGCGGTCGTACCGTCGAGCCATTGCGGAGGCCCCCGATGCAAGTGACAGAGCCACTTGAGTTTACCGCGGGCTAACGCAGCGCCTATGTCGGCGGCTCCACCCGTCCGGTGGATGCCTGGGCCAGGACCCTGTGCCGGCCCGGGCGCCCCGGTCCACCGCGACCGGCGCGCCTGCGGCGGCGGCGCCCGCGGCGGCGGTGCCCGGACGCGGCCTCAGCGACGGTCCAGAGATCCCTCCGCCGCCGGGGCCGCGGCGGGCGCCACGCCACCGGCGGCCTGAGCCCTGACCGCCGAGAAGGGGGAGAGGGTGCGGGCCGCGGGCGCGGCCAGGAACCAGCGCGTCACCTGGAGCGCCAGGGACGGCCCGCGGGACGCCAGCGCGGCGCGCGCCCGCAGCGCCGCCAGCCGCGCCACCTGATCGGGCAGCGCCACCGCGACGCCGGTGGCGTCGACCGCGTAGCCTCCGGCCGCCTCGGCGAGCTCCGCCAGCAACCCGCTGTCCGCGGCGCGGGTCGCCGGCAGGTCCCAGACCCGCGCGACCCGATCCGTGTCGAGGGTCAGGATCAGCGTGCCGTCGCCGTTGAAAGCCGCGGCGGCGACCTGGCCCGGCGGCGGCTGCCACAGGGGCGCGGTGAGCGGCTCGCAGGAGGCCACGTCCCAGACCTGGGCGAGGCCCTCCGGCGACCTGGTCAGGAGGAGCCTGCCGTCGGCGCTCAGCGTGGCGGCGAAGGGAGCCGCGGCGGGGCTTCCCGGATCGCTCGGCGCGGCGACGTGCTGCTGGCAGAGGGTCCTCCCGCCCTCGCTCACCGTGGCGTCGCCGTCCTCGGCGTTGGTCAGGATGCGCGTCCCGTCCCGGCTGACCTCGACGGCCCAGGGGACGCCCTCCGGCCGCAGCGGCCGGCCCACGCGCCGGCCGTCCGGCGCCGCGAAGACGCGGAGGGCGTCGTCCGCGGAGACGATCACCAGGTACCGGCCCTGGGCGGCGAACTGGACACGGAGCACGTCGGGCAGCGCGATCTCGGCGGTCCTGGCGCCGGTTTCGAGGTCCCAGATCCGCGCTCCGGCCGGCGACCAGGCTACGAGCAGGCGGCCGTCCGGGCTGACCCTGCTGCCCCGGACGTCGGCGCCGGTCTCCCACCGGGCGGGGATCTGCCGGCCGGTGCGCGTGTCCCAGACCCTGACGCGGCGGCCGAAAGGCCCCTTCTCCACCAGGCGGCTGCCGTCCGCGCTCAGCGTCACCTGCTCGCCGGGAGCCTCGCCCCGCGGGATCGCCGGCCCGAGAGGACGGCCGCTCCGCCCGTCGAAAACCTGATCGGTGTGCCGCACGGCGTCGTGGGCGACGGTCACGGTGCGCCCATCCGCCAGCACCGCCGCGGCGGCGAGCGGCGCACCCGCCGGCGCCAGCCTGGTGCCGGAGTCGGCCGCGAGGTCCCACAGCCAATCGCCGGGGCCGCCCGGGGCGCCGGGGCCGCCCGGGCCGGCGGCGCCTTGGGATCTGGCAGCGCCTGGCGATCCGGCGGCGCTCGGCGGTCCGGCGCCGGCAATCTGCCCCGCCGCATCCCGTGTCACGGCCGTTGCCGCCGCCGCCGCCCCGCCCCCGGTCAGCACGACGACCTCCCGGCCTCCCGGCGTGAACGCGGCCGACCGCACCGGTCCGGGCAGCTCGTGTGGCCGGCCCCAATGGTCGGCGCGGAGGTCCCAGAGCTTGACCGTGCCGTCGTCCGCGGCCGTCACCGCCCGCTGGCTGTCGCGGCTCCAGCCGATGGCGGTGACCGGCGCGGCGTGCAGCAGCGGCTGCTCCGCGAGCTCGCCCAGCCGCACGTTCCAGACCCTTGCGGCGCCGTCGCGCGACGCCGTCAGCAGCCACCGGGAGTCGGGGCTGAAGCGCGCCGCGGTCACGTCCCGGTCGTGCTGCAGGGTCCTCGCCGGCGCCGTGGGAGCGGCGAGGCTCCACAGCCGCACGGCGCGGTCCGCGGCGACCGTCGCCAGGGTCTGGTCGTCGGGGCTCATCTCGGCCGCGATGACGCGCGCCTTGTGCTCCAGGGTCACCGCCTGCCGCGTGGCGAGGTTCAGCACGCGCACGTTGTTGGCGAGGTCGATGGTGACCAGGAGGTCGCCGCGGCCGTTGAGGCCGATGGCGCCGATGGCGCCGGTCGAGGCCAGGGGGCCGGAGGAGGCGGCGGCCGGCAGCTGCCCGGCCGCC
>JASLEW010000892.1 GCA_030150965.1 Thermoanaerobaculia bacterium
GGTCGGGTGGGACGGTGGCGGTCGCGGCGACCGCGCCGTCCCCGGCTCCCAGCACCTCGGCGAGCAGGAGGGCCGGCGGTGTGTGCGGCAGGAGCGCCGCGGCAGGCGGGAAGGTCCGGTCCACGCCGCCGGCGTTCTGCAGGCGGACGCCGGAGTCTCCTTCAACCTCTCCGATATCAGCCTTTGCGACGAGGCCGTCCTCCGCGCCGGTCGAGAAGTCGCCGTGGCTGGCCAACTCGGTGCCGTTGCGGATCTCGAATCGGCCGCGCCCGCTGTTTCCATCAAGCCCGTTCAGGGTGGTGATGTGCACCGCGAGCCGGCTGCCGGGCCGGAGCAGGCGCCGCAGGCGGAGCCTGCTCACCTGGCGGATCTCGGCCGCCGGGCCGGGCCAGGCGCCGCGGGCGGCAGCCGCCGCCAGGAGGTGGCGCAGCAGGGCGAGGTGGCAGATGCCGGGCAGCACGGGATGACCCGGGAAGTGGCCGGTGAAGTAGGGGCTGCCGGCCGGAATCTCGATCTCCGCCGCCAGCGCGGGCGGTGCCTCCGGGGATGCCGCGGCCGGGAAGGTCAGGCCGAGGAGGCGGAACGGCTCGCCGGCCCCGCCGCCGGCGCTCATCGCGCGGGGTGGACGGCCGCGGCGGCCGCAGCCGGCGCCACCTCCACGGCCGGCGCGGCGGTGGGCAGGGCGGCTTCGCCGCCCGCTCCCGCGGCGGTCGCCTCGGCCTCAGGGCCGAAGAGCGAGAAACGCTCGCGGCGCGGCACGAGCGGCAGGCGGCGGTTGAGCCTCTTGATGAAGTGGAGCAGCGCGAGGCGCCAGCGGATCGCCCAGACCGGCCGCGGGAAGACCGAGCCGGCGAGCACCGAGAGCGCGGCCTTGTGCACCTGGAGCGGCCCCTGGCCGTTGATCAGCAGCTCGCGGAACGGGTGCTCGTAGTAGGCGCGCACCATGCGGAAGAAGGGCGCCGAGCTGCCCTCGACGTAGCGGTTGTAGCGCCGGCGCACCCGCTCCGGCGGCGTGCCCCGGCGCAGCATGGCGGCGACCCCGGCCGCCGCCTCGACCGCGCTCATCATCCCCAGGCACACGCCGGTCGAAAAGATCGGGTCCACGAAGGTGGCGGCGTCGCCCACCAGGAAGTAGCCGGGGCCGGAGAACGGCTCGCAGCGGTAGCTGAAGTCGGCGCAGACCAGGTTCGTTTCCGGGTGGCGCGCGGCGGCGGTGCGCCGGCGCAGCACGGGGCAGCGCGCGATCCCCCAGGCGAGCATCCGCTCCGCCGGCGGGCCGGCGCGGCGCGCCGCCTCGGCGTCCATCACCAGGCCGATGCTGTCGCGGCGCTCGTCGACCGGGATGGTCCAGAACCACCCCTCGTCGCACATCACGATGCCGGTGTAGCCGCCCTCGACTCCGGGCCGGCGCTCGGTGCCCTCGAAATGCCCCCAGAAGGCCACTTTCCGCAGGTCGGGCAGCACGCGGCGGAGCTGGAGATGGCGGCCCACCACGGTGGCCTGGCCGCTGGCGTCGATCAGCGTCCGTGCCGCCAGGCGCTCGCCGCCGTCGGTCTCGACCAGGACGTCGCCGTCGGCGAGCCGCAGGATGCGCCGCACGCCCTCGTCCTCGCCGGCCTCGGCCCCCGCCGCCCGCGCCGCGTCGAGCAGCATGACGTCGAAGCCGGCGCGCTCGAGGCTGAACGCCACGTCGAGGTCGCCGACCAGCCCGCCGACGAAGGGGAAGAGGTGCTCGGCGCGGCCATGGCCGAAGGCGAACTCGGCGCCGCGCTTCTCGACCTGCGGCAGCCGGCGCAGCTCCGCCTCCAGGCCGAGGTCGCGCAGCAGCTGGAGGTTGCGCGGCAGGAACGACTCGCCGACATGGAAGCGGGGGAACCGCGCGCGCTCGCACACCCGCACCGCCAGGCCGTCGCGCGCCATGCACAGGGCGGCGGTGGCCCCCGCCGGCCCGCCGCCGATCACGATCGCATCGTAGGTGCGCTGTGCTTCGCTCATCGGCCGCTCCCCCTGGGCGTGCCGCACGCCCGTGCCGCGCGGCTCCCGCGCAGCTTACCGAGCGGACCGGGGGGCGTCAAACCACCCGCACCTGCCGCACCACGCGCACCTGCCGCACCCGCCGCACCACCGCACCACCGCACCATGGGCCGCCGCGGCGGGCGACCGGGCGGGAAGTTGCGTATCAGCGCAAACGAAGTAGACTTGAGGCCAAACCGCGAGGAGCGCGCCGCACCGTCTCATGCACGTCGGCCGATGACGTGCTCATCCTCGGGATTGCGGCAACCAGCCGTCGAGCCTTATCGATCAGGGGGACTCATGAGCTATCTCGATCCGCCACGCTTCTCCTTCGCCGGGACGTTCCAGGCCACGCCATCGACGATCAACAACTCCACCGAGAACTACCCCGAGGGGGTGCAGTACAACAACGACCCGCCGAGCCCGGACAACCCGAACTCGGTGTGGTGGAACCCGAACGGGTGGGCGTTCTTTCAGGTGCTCTCCGGCACGGTCAACGGCGCCTGCCCGCAGCTCGGCACCAACATCACCGCGGGCGATCCGCTCATCGGAGCCAGCGTGGTGAGCGTTCCCGCCGGCACCGCGCAGCCGTACCACCAGGGGCGCATCGTCGATCTCGATCCCGACCAGCAGGCGCGCTCGATGATCGTCGGCATGAAGCTCCAGATCACGGCCAGCGACGGAGCGGGCGTCAGCGGCGTCGTCGCTCCGGCGACCATCATCGATCTGTGGAGCCGCACCCAGGGCGGCAGCAGCGGCAGCCTCAACTTCGCCGGCTGCATGTACCAGTCGGTGATGCAGGACGTCGCCTGGAGCGGCATCGAGACGACGACCTCGGCTCTGCTCAGGGCGCTGTACGCCGCGAGCCCGAGCGCGCTTTCGATCAAGTTCAACGTCGATGCCTACAACGGCCTGGGACCGCAGTATCCCGGCTTCAGCACCGGGCGCATCGTCGGCACCATAGGGCCCTACGGCGAGCTCGCCCCCGGCACCCCCGAGCCGCTCCACGTCCTCGCCCGGCGGCGCATGTACGGCTCGCTGCCGAACGGCACCGCACCGGCGGTCTCGATCGCCTACCCTCCCCCCGAGAGCGCCTCGCCGCTGAACTCCGCGCCGTTCCAGGTCAAGGACGGCTGGCTGACGATCGACCTCGGGAACTCGATCCCGACGACACCCCAGGGCGGGCTCGCCGGACCGTTCATGGAGCTCGGTGCGGTCGCACCGGTCATCAGCCCGCCCGAGCCGCCGGCGGTGCCCCCACCTCCGGGTGGATGGCCGGCCACCGTGGCGCTGCCGGCGCTCTTCTCGACCGCGGCGGAGTACGCGGCGGGCTACCAGGCTTTCGCCGGTATTTACGACGTGCCGCTCGGCGGCGCCTCGGCAGACGGCGTCGCGGTCGGGCTGCGGATCAGCCTGCCGTCGCCGCTCTCGGTGGTGCTGCCGCAACAGGCCATGCTGGAGAAGGCGGGCTTGCCCGGCGCAGCAGCCGCCAACTCGCCGGCGTCCGGCTCGCCGACCATCGCGCTCGCCGAGAATCCGGGCGGGCAGTTTGCCGCGCTCGACTTCAATGCGCTGCGCCTGGCGTTCGGCGCGCCGCCGTGGTCGCCGGCGGCGCTGACCGGCACCGAGATCACCGGCGATGCGGCGGTGCCGTTCTACGCGACGATCTTCGGCCAGCCGGCGGCCAATCAGACGTTCGCCGTGCAGACCGCGCTGAACCAGTACCAGTTCCCGACGACGCCGAACTACATCAGCAACGACCCGGCGTCGGCGATCACACCCGCACCTTCGGGATGGACGCCGCCTCCCGGCGGGACGATGCCGGACATCGCGGCGATCGCGACCGATGCGAACGGCGTCGGCCACTTTCAGGTCGCCGCGCAGGCGCTGAGCGCGGCCGATATCGCTCCGGTTCAGGGCGGCCGCCGGACGGCGCTCGACAGCCAGCTCTACCTCTACACCCACGACTGGAACATGGACACGCTCGGCCAGCCGATCACCTTCCTGGTCTTCGTCAGCACGCCGGGCCCCGCGATCCCGACGTGGACCCACGATGTCGCGCCGATCTTCCAGCAGTACGCGGCCCTCTATCCGGGGATGGTCCAGGTGCTGAACCTCGGCGACTACGCCACGGTGGTCGGCAATCTGCCGGCGTTCAAGGCGGTGATGAACCTGCCGATGTCCGACCCGAGCCACATGCCGGTCACGCGCGATCTCTCGCCCGCGCGTCTGGCGATGATCAACGCCTGGTTCGCCAATCCACAGGAGTGAGGAGCGCCATGTCGAATCGAAGCACGAGCGCCGCTGCCGCCATTGTGCTGCTCCTCGGCATGACGTCCACCGCCGGGGCGCAGAGCGCGCCGGTTCCGCAGTACACCGTCACGCTCAAGCCGGTGGCGTTCGGCCCCGACGTCACGGTTCCCGCGCTGCACTCCTTCGCGCGCGCCATCGGGTCGAGCGGCCGGTGGCTGATCGTCACCGGCCGCACCAACGGTCTCCATACCTTCCCGGTGTCGGTCGACGGCGCGCCGCCGGCCAATCCGTTCCCGCCAGCGCAGGCGAACACCCGTCTCTCGGTGATCGACCTGGCGGCGCGGAAGGTCTGGTCGGCGCCGGCGCCGAGCGGCGCGATCGGCGATTCGCTGTCGGTGACCAACGGCGAGTTTGCCCAGGCGGGCGACACCCTGTACGTCTTCGGCGGCTACGGTCAGCAGTCGGCCACCGGGCAGATGGTGACCTTCCCGACGATCACCGCGATCCCGGTCGGCGCCACGATCTCGGCGATCGTGGCCGGGGCGCCGCTGCCGGCGATCCAGCAGATCGGCACGTGGTACGACTGCACGATCGCACCGACCCTCGATCCGCCGCAGACCGTGCAGGCCTGCAATCAGGCCATCGCCGCGGGCAATGCGGCGGCGGCGGCGCCGTTCCTCTCCCCGACCGGACCGCATTACGCCGGCGTCGCCGGCGGCGCCGTGGAGACCGCCGGCTCGATCTACTGGATGGTTTTCGGACAGAACATGCAGGGGCTCTACTCGGCGAATCCGGGAGACATGGGCAACTACCCAAAGCAGCAGGTCTACCTGCAGCAGCTCGCCGCATTCTGGATCGGGACGATCGGCGGCGAGCTCGCCGCGGCGGTCATGAACGTCGTGCCGGCTGATCCGAATCCGGCCGGCAATCCGCCGACCGCACAGTGGCATCGCCGTGACCTGAACGTGGTCAAGGCGATCGACGCGAGCGGCAACCCGATGCTCTCGATCTTCGGCGGCGTCTTCGTGGCGGGAGAGATCGCCGCCTTCCAGCAGCCGATCCACGTCACCAACGCCAGCAGCCCGCTCGCCGTATCGACGACGCTCGACCCCTACCTCCAGCTCTTCAGCCAGTACGAGTGCGCGACGATGAAGCTCTACAGCGCATCGGCCGGCACCAACCAGACCGTTTTCTTCGGCGGCATCGGCCTCTACTACCTGAGCAACGTCTTTGGCACGTTGCAGAAGGACACCGGCCTGCCCTTCGTCAACACGCTCTCCGTCCTGACAACCAGAGGCACCAGCGCCCTGGGCGAGGTCTACGCCTCGGCGCCGCTGCCGGGTTTCCTCGGCGCGAACGCGACCTTCATCCCGAATCCCACGGTGCCGCGTCAGCTCGGCGAGATCATCGCCCTCGACAGGATCACGACCACCACCCTCGCCGGCTGGCTCTACGGCGGCATCCTCTCCCCCCAGGCCCAGCCACCCCAGGGAGCCGCCCAGGCCTCGAACGCCATCTACGAGATCTGGCTCACCCCCGGTCCACCGCCGGCCGGCTACTGGAACAGCGCCTCGCCCAGCCAGACCTCCATGCAAAGGTCTCCGGGCTGAGCCTCGGCCGCCGCTCCCCGGGCTGCGAGCGCTACAGGTGGAAGTCGAGCGTGAGCACGTAGTCCACCTGCACCGGCTTGCCGTTGCGGGTGGCGGGGCGGAACTTCCACCGGCGCACCGCGGCCAGCGCCGCCTCGTCGAGCAGCGGATCGACGCCCCGCAGGACGCGCAGTCCGCGCAGGCGGCCCTGCTGGTCGATCGTGGCCCTGAGCACCACCACGCCTTCGACGCCGGCCCGCTGCGCCGCCTCCGGATAGTCGGGCAGGACGCGGCTGCTCTCGACCACCTCCGGCCGGGTCACACTGCCATCGTCGCCGCCGGCCACGGCGCCGCCCGACGCTGCGGTGGCCGCCGCCGCTGGGTTGACCGCCCCCGGGTCGGTATCGGGGATCGCCGTGGGCTGCACCAGGCGGTCGAGCATGGCCCGGCGGTCGCGCTCCGCCTGGCGCTTGGCGGGAGTGAGCGGTGCGTCGGGTGCGCCGGCACCGCTTGCATCGTTCGCGACGCTCGCACTGGGGGCAGCCGGCGCCGCCGGCAGGAAGAGCACATCGATCGGCCGCGGACCCCGGCCCCCCCTCGCCCCGGCCCAGCCTCCCTCCTGGTGCACCACGGTCGCGAGCACGGCGGCGTGGAGCAGGAACGAGAGCGCCAGCGGCCAGCGGCTGCGGCGGGCTTGAATGGGGCTGCCGGCGGAGCCGGTGAGACCGCTCGGATCGTCGCGCATCGCCCCTCGCTTGCGCCATGAGCATAGCGCGCCGGGGTCCGGCCGGCGGAGCCGGCTGTGGCCGCCAGAAACCGGGAGTGGTGGTGAGTGGTCCGCTGCCTCCCGATCTCTCGCGTCTCTAAACAGAGGCCGGCACGGCCGGTCCGTGCAGAGACTTCATGCCGCCGCCAGACCCCCAGCGCCCGGTCTCGTTCTATCTGGAGGACGTCGGCGGCCATCAGGAGCTCGCGGTCGATGGCGAGCTGGAGGTGGTGGACGGCGCGGGCCGTCGGGTGGGGACCTTTCCCCACCAGAAGGGTGAGCCCTTCAGTTGGTACCTGTGCGATTGCGAAAGGCCACCCAATGCCCGGAGGGCGATCGTGGCTGCCGAGCTCGCCTGCCCGGTCTGCAAGCGCTCTCAGCCGCGGCTCGTCGCTTGCTCCTGCGGCGTCGTCTCCCCCACAACCGACGCGCCGGTCTGCCTATGGTGTGGCAGGGCCGCCGGAGCCGGCCACGAATGCCGGGCGGTTGGCGGAGGGATCGAGGTCTTCCACAATGCCTCTCTCTGTCCGCTCTGCCGCCGGGCGCCAATCGCTTCGCCGCAGTCCGCCGCGCCGGCCGCCCGGACGGAGCGGCTCGCGGAAGCTATGACGACCCAGGTCGAGTCGCGAGAACCGCTGAAGGGCGCCGCCGCCGAGGCGGCACCGGTGGCGCATCCGGCGGCGCCGTGGATACCGCCGGAGCCGCGGCGGGAGCCGGGTCCGGTCCGCCGCTGGCAGAGCTATGCGCTCGGTTTCGTCGTGCCGCTGCTGATGGTCGCCGCCGTCGTTATCTGGTACGCACGGACGACCACCTATGCCCGGATCGGCGCGGCACTGGAACGCGGCGATCTCGTGGCGCCTCCGGGCGACTGCGCGATCGACCTCTACCAGCGCCAGTTGCAGGAGCATCCCGGCGCCGAGCAGACCGGCCTGGCATTGAAGGAGGTCGTCGGCGTTCTGCTTCCCGCGGCGCGCAAGTGGCTGCAAGCGCTGAAGGCCGAGGCCGACGATGGAAAGATCGATTGGGGCAGTCAATCGAAGCTCTTCGACTTCCTGGTCGGCGTGATGCCCGCCGATCAGGAGCTGATTGCAGGCCAGCACTACTGCGCCGGCCAGGTTGCCTGGAAGGGTGGCAAGCTGGCCCTTGCCCGCGAAGAATTCAAAGCCGCGCACAGACAGCAACTTGAGTGGTACCCGGCGCGGATCGCCCTGGCGAAGCTCTATATGGTCGAGTCGCCGCTGAAGAACCTTACCGAGGCCGAGAGGATCTTCGAGGAGGTCCATCGCCAACATCAGGAGCTGCCTTCGCCACTGGTCAATCTGGCACGCATCGCTCTAGCCGAAAACCGTCCTGAAAAGGCCGTTGTCTACTGCCAGCAAGCGCTGGCACGCGATGCCAAGCACGCCGATGCGCTCTACGAGCTCGGCCGGGCCGAGCGCACTCTGGGCCGCCTGCCGGAGGCGCTGCACGCCTTCCAGGATGCCCTCGCCGCCGACCAGGGTGGCACCAAGAGGCGGGAGATCGCGGCCATTGTCGACCAGCTCCACGAGCAGGTGCGCTGAGCACGGGATCGGTCTGACCGACGACAGACGAGAGAAAGGAACTGCAGCGATGCCCGACGCCAAACCCGAGCCGGCGCCCGAACAGCAGGCGCGAGAAGAGCTGCGCCGCCTGGTCAAGGAGCTGCGGCCGGTGCTGCTCTCTCTTTTTTGCGTGGCCGTCGTCGGTGCCGCAGTCTGGACTGTCCATTACCTGTTCGAGCCGATCGAGCCCTGGGGCCGCTGGGCCTCGGGTGCGGAGAGCGATCCTGCGGCGTCGCGGCCGGCGCCTTCCGCGCCCGAGGGCGAAGGGCACACGGACCTCTATATGGCCCGCGATGCTTCCGGGAGCTTGAACATGCAGGAGTTCGACCGTATCGAACGGGAGCTGCTGGAAGCCTTCCGCGTCCCGGCAGGCGACGGTCTGTCCTACTGCCGCTTCGGTCTGGCCACCGCCCCACCCTCGATTCAACCAGCCTCGTCCAATGTCGCTGCCGTCATCGGCGGCATCTCCTCGATTGTCACCACCAACATCACGACGAGGACGGATTTCGCCCATCTCTTCGACTGGCTGTACAACAGCATCAGCAACGAAAAACCCTCGGTTGACAAGGCCGACGATGCGCTGCACCCGGACGTCATCCTCGTCATCTCGGACGGCGTTCCCGACACCGAAGGTCACCAACGGCGTTGCCCGGACGAGTTCGACAAGGCCAAGGCGCCGTTCATCAGCGACGATATCCGGCGGTCCTTCGAAATGCTCGTGACCGCGGATTTTGCCAAGGCCAACAGGGTGCTGCCCTTCCTGGTCCTGGGCGGCCACAGCTCCTGCCGCGCCGACATCGAGGCACGCTGGAGAGCGGCGCTGGGCGGCCTCGGCCTGACCGTCATCCCCTATACCGAGCCACGCGAGGTCTGGCGGGCGGTTCAGGAAAGGACGCAGCAAGCCGCCGGGATCGACCGGATCCCCCGTCTCTACCTGTGGCCGGAGGAAGCCGGTCTGGACGCCGTGCAGCGCGCCGCCTTCTTGCGCCGGCAGGAGTTCTCAGTGCGAATCGTCGCCCGGTCGAGCTTCGACAGGGCGCGGGCGCGGGTGCAGCAGGCCACCCTCCTCGACGGCCGGGGCACGCCGCTGGCGGTGCTCTATGTCACCAATCAGGAAGGGGAATACCTTAACGAGCCGGGGAGCCAGGTGGAGATCCAAACCGATCCGCCCAGGCCCGGCGAGCATTTCGGCGCCCCCCTCTACCGCCGGCTGTGGCTGAGGTTCGACAGTGCCAGGTCGGCCGGCCTCAAGCTCGCCGAGGACGCGGCGGACTACAGACTGCGATTGGAGCTTGCCGGCAGCTCGCTGCCCGGACGCGTTGAGCTCCTGCCGGTCGGTCCCAAGCCGGTCAACGCGGCCCGCCTGGAGGTTTTAAGGAGAACGAGGCGGGTCGCCCTGTGGATGACGATCGCCGGCGTGGCCTACCTGGTGCCGGTGTCGTTGTTCATCTGGTATGGGGGGCTGCGTGCCTGGTGCCAAACGCTGATCTTGAAGGCCATTGTCCGTCCAAGCAAGATTTACTCCATCTTGTTCGTCACCTGGATGGTGCCGGTGGTGTGCAGCAGCATGAGCCTCATTCATCCCCTGTCGGTCTTTCTCCTGCCCCTGTTGTCTACCCTGGTCGTGATGCATCTGAAGCGATCCGATAAGCCTGCTGCGGCCGAGTCGGCGGCCCAGCCGGCTGTAAGGGACCTCGACCGCTAGGAACCTCGCCTCCTTGCGCTCCAGGTCC
>JASLEW010000901.1 GCA_030150965.1 Thermoanaerobaculia bacterium
GCAGAGCCGGCGGCACGCCGCCGGCGCGCGGCGCCGCGCCGCCGTGGGCCCGCGCGGCACTCCCCAGAAGCAGGATCGAAGCGACAACGAGCCCGGTCACCGGCGGCGAAGTCTTCATGACAGCTCCTTCCGGAAGGCTGCTGACACCCAGTGCCAACATGCTGTAGCGACATAGAGAGTGTACCCGGACGTCACGCGCGGCGCAAGCCCCTGGCGGCGATCTCGCCGGCGCACGTGCTTCTTGCACGCCCCATCGGCGGCGAGCTAGTCTCCGCGCGTGACGTCGGGAGAAGCGTGACCGGCATGCGACGCGCGGCGCTCGTCGTCGCCCACCCTGGCCATGAGCTGCGGGTCCATCGGTGGCTCGAGCTGGCGCGCCCGCTGGTGTTCGTGTTGACCGACGGCTCGGGCCGCAGCGGCCGCTCCCGGCTGGCCGCGACGACCGAGATCCTGGCGCGGTGCGGCGCGCGGCCCGCGCCGGTCTATGGCTTGCTGACGGATGGTGAGCTGTACCGGGCGCTGCTCGACCGGCGTGAGGACCTGTTCGTCGGCCTCGCCGAGCAGCTCGCCACGGCCTTGCGCGAGGAAGCGATCGAGCTGGTGGCGGGCGATGCGCTGGAGGGCTTCAACCCGGGCCACGACGTCTGCCGCCTGCTGCTCAACGCCGCGGTCGCCAGGCTTGGCGCCGGCGGTTGGCCGATCGACAACCGCGACTTCCCGCTCGACCGAGCGCCCGACAGCCTGTCGGAGGAGGAGAGGGAGACGGCGATCGGCATCCGGCTCGACGCCGCCGCGCTTGCACGCAAGCTCGCGGCGGCGCGCTCCTATCCCGGCCTGGAGGACGAGGTGGCGCGGGCCCTGGCCCGTTGCGGAACCGCGGCCTTCGCCACCGAATGGCTGCGCCGGGTGGGTCATGGGCTGGCGATCGATCGCCTGATGGCGGAGCCGCCTTTCTATGAGGTCCACGGCGAGCGGCAGGTGGCGGCCGGCCTCTACCGCGAGGTGCTGCGCTATCGCGCTCATGTTGCGCCGGTGGCTGCATCCCTGGAGACGTGGCTCGCTCGACCGCTCGCGAGCCTGGCCCGATGAGGATCCTGCTGACCAACACGACGCTCGCTCATCGCACCGGCTCCGAGCTCTACGTGGTCGAGCTGGCGGCGGCGCTCGCGGCCCGCGGCCACCAGGCGGTGGTCTACAGCACGGTGCTGGGAGAGCTGGAGCGGGAGCTGGCGGCGGCCGGCGTCACGGCGGTCGACACCCTCGACTCCCTGCGCGAGCCTCCCGACGTCATTCATGGCCACCACCACCTGGGAACGCTCACCGCGCTGCTCCACTTTCCGGCAGTGCCCGGTTTGTTCGTCTGTCATGGGTACGAGCCGTGGGAGGAGGCGCCCCTCCTCTTTCCACGGTTGCTGCGGCATGTCGCGGTCGATCTGCCGACTGCCGAGCGCCTGCTCGCCGCGGGTGTGCGGGCCGAGCGGCTGGAGACCCTTCTCAACTGGGCCGACCTCGCTCGCTTCCAGCCCCGGCCGCCGCTGCCGCCCCGCCCCAGGCGGGCGCTGATCTTCAGCAACAACGCCTGCGACGGCACTCAGCTGCCGGTGGTGCGGGCCGCCTGCCTGGCCGCCGGCATCGAGACCGACGTCGCGGGCATCGCGAGCGGCCAGGTCGCGCAGCGCCCCGAGCTGCTGTTGCCGGCCTACGACCTGGTCTTTGCCAAGGGCCGCGCGGCGATCGAGGCCCTGGCGGTGGGAGCGGCGGTCGTGCTCTGCGACGCCGCGGGTTGTGGGCCGCTGGTCACCAGCGCCGAGCTCGAGCGCCTGCGGCCGCTCAACTTCGGCTTCCGCACTCTCGATCGCCCGCTCTCCGCCGAAGCCCTGCAGGCCCAGATCGCCCGCTACGACGCGGCTGACGCGGCGCGGGTCAGCCGCCGGATGCGGGAGGTGGCCGGGCTCGAGCCGGCCGTCGAGCGCTACCTCGGTCTCCATCGCCGCATCGTGGACGAGCATCGCGCGGCGCGGCGGGCCGCGCGCTGGCGAGCGCCGTGGTCCCGCGCGGCGGTGGAGGAGAGCCGCGCCGCGGCGGCGTACCTGCGGTGGCTCGACCCGTTTCTCAAGGAGAGAGGGCGGGCGCTGATCGACCGCGAGGCGTTGTGGCGGCGCGTTCACGCCCTCGAGAAGGAACGGGAGCGGCTGCTCGAGGACCGGCGCGCCGCCACCTCCGCGAGGTGAGAGAGCGCCCGCCGGGCGGCGCTTCCAGCACGGCCCGGCCGCCCGGCGCCCACATTGACGGCTGGCGAGCCCTGTGGCACACGGTCTTTGGCCGCCGCGGCGCGAGGCCGGCCGCCGGCCAGGCTCCCGGGCGCGCCGCGCCGGTTGCCCGTTCGCGGCGCGGGCGATAGCATCGGTGGCCTGAGCGGGGCGGAGGCGCCACCATGACCACCCTCGAATTGCGTGAGACCGCGTTCCAGTCCTACCGCGACGTGTTCACCCCCGAGGCGCTGGCGGCGCTGGAGGCGCTGGCGCCGCTCAACCGCGACCGCCGCGAGGTGATGGCGCGGCGCCAGGCGCTTCGGGCGGAGCGGGCGCGGCTCGGCCGGCGCATCGAGTTCCTCGATCCCGCGGCGCTCATCCCGCGCACCGCGATCCGCGTCCAGGACGCGCGCGACGGCAACTTCGTGGGCAGCGAGATCCCCGCCGATCTCCGGCGCCAGTGGATCCAGGGCACCGGCCCGGCGGCGCGCCCGCGCGCCTCGACGCGCACCGGGCTGCGCAACGTCGCCTATGCCCTGCTCTCCGGCGCCGACGGCTGGATGTTCGACGGCGAGGACGCGCTCGGCCAGGTGGACACCATGTCGCTCGACAACCAGCGCAACCTGCGCCTGGCGATCGCCGGGGAGCAGGTCTTCCTCGACGTCGCCGCCGAGGTGGCGGAGGAGATGAACGCCTGGGCGCGGGGCTTCCTGGGCCGGCCGATCATCGCCGACTGGCGCGCCCAGCTCGGCTTCACCACCAGGATCTTCCGCGCCCGCGGCCTGCACCTCGACGACCGCCACGTGCGCGAGTCCGACGGCACCGGCTTCGGCGCCGCGATCGTCGACCTGGCGCTCTACGTGGTGGGCAACCAGCGCGCGCTGCGCGCCGCCGGCTCGTCGATCGTCCTCTACCTGCCGAAGATCCAGACGGCGGAGGAGGCGGCGCTGTGGAACGACCTGCTCGCCGCGCTCGAGGCGCACCTCGGCCTCGCCCCGGGCACCGTCAAGGCCTACGTGCTGGTCGAGCAGATCGAGGCGAGCTTCCAGCTGATGGAGATCCGCGCCGCGTTGGGCCGCCACTTCGTCGGCTTCAACACCGGCCGCTGGGACTACATCAACAGCGTCTCCGACGCCATGGCCTGGGAGCGCGGCTTCCAGAACCCCAACATCGACGCCATCGTCATGACCTACGGCTACATGCGGAACTACGAGGACCGCGTGCGCCGCGCCGTCAACACCCCCGACCGCGAGGGCCGCTGCGCCCTGTGGCAGGGCGGCATGGAGGCCAACATCCCGGTGGGCTCGGAGTCAGGCGTCGCCGCGAGCATGCGCCGCGCGGTGGCCGGCGGCGAGCGCGAGCAGCGCGAGGGGGCGAGCGGCAAGTGGGTGGCGCACTGGAAGATGGTGCACATCATGCGGCCGGTCTGGGAGCGCGCCGGCGCCGACAACCAGCTGGGGCGGGAGTTCCCGCGCCTCACCTACACGCCGCAGGACGCGGCCGGGCTGACGCTGCTCGAACCGGCGCCGCGCACCATGCGCGGCGCGCGCGACCTGCTGAGCGTGGCGCTGCAGTACGGCAACGCCTTCCTGCGCGGCTACCAGGCCGCCGCCCTCAAGCCGGCCGACTTCTTCGGCGACGACGACGTGCTCTACCTGATGGAGGACATGGCGACCGGCGAGATCCGGCTGAGCATCCTCTGGGAGTGGCTGCACAAGGCGGCGCCGTTCACCGAGGCCGACGCGGCGACCGGCGTGGCGGCGGGCGGGACGCTCACCCGCGAGCTCTTCGCCCGCCTGCTCGAGGAGGAGCACGGCAAGCTCCTCGCGGCGGGCGACCGCGACGTGCACGACGACTCGAAGCGCACCACCCTGCCGGTCGCCAGGGCGATCGTCGAAGCCTACGTGCTCGACCCGGTCAAGCCGCCGTGGTACATCGACCTGCTGAACATCACGCTGAACGATCACCACCTCGCGACTGCCCGGGAGCGCATCGCGCGCTACCTCGACGCCTTCCGCCGCGACGGCGCGCGCATCACCGAGAACCTGGACTTCGCGGCCTGACGGCCGGCGCCGAAGGACGGGCCGCCGGGTCGCCCGAGCCCGGCCGGCTCGCGGCTGCGGTTGCGCCGGCCTAGCCCTCGTCCGCGGTCGGGCCGTAGACCGACGGCACCGGCACGTCGAGCAGGCGCAGGTAGACCGACAGCTGGCCGCGGTGGTGATAGCCGTGGTTGAGCATCACGGCGCGCAGCAGCTCGCGCTTGGGACCGGAGAAGATCTTCCGGTCGCCGCGGCGCAGCGTCGTCGTCCGCCCGAGCGCGTCGTCGTCGAGCCGCCCCAGCAGCTCCTTCGCCCTGGCGAGGCTCTGACCGTAGCCCTCGACGATCCCGGCCGCCGTCTCCGGCATCGGCGCCTGCGGGAAGGTTGCGGCGTCGGCGTCGTCGCTCTGCACCACCATGGCGATGCGCCCCGGGATGGCCGCGACGTGCCAGCCCAGCTCGCCGATGGATTTCGACTTCGGGTGGGGTTTCCAGGCGAGCTTGTCCTCCGGGATGCGCTCCAGCACCCGCCGCGTGGCCTGGGACTCGCGGTCGAGCTCCGCCAGGATGGAATCGATCTCTGCCATGTTCGCTGGTCTCCTCGTTCAGGTCGGTGAGGTCCCTCGCTCCAACCCGGGCGGGAGGCCGGCGCATTCCCGGCGGCGCCCGCGCACGCGCGGTGCGTCCGGACCCGGCTCCGGGCCCGAGGGGAAAGGATGGAAACCGGCGGGAAACCGCCGCGGCGCGCGGGCGGCCGAGCGCCTTGCCTGGCGGCGGCCGTGCTCCGGCTGTCCCCTACTCGTGCCCCTCGTCCCTGCCGGCCGTCTCGGCCATCTCCAGCAGCACGCCGTGGGTGAGCGACGCCGGGACCAGGAAGCGGTCGCGGCCGTGGTGGCGGAAGACCGGCAGGGTCAGGCCGGTGTTGCCCTCGGCCAGGCGGTGGGCGACGCGCAGGTCGCGGACGCCGATGCTCACGCCGAGGATCCCCTCGCCGCGGTCGGCGGCGAAGTCGGCGGCCAGCCCGGGGCCGTCCGGCTGCAGCAGCACCAGGTCGGCGTTGTGGTACCGCACGCGGGTGCCGGTGGCGCCCAGGTAATCGATCTTCTCGCCCCTCGCCGCCACCTGCAGGCCGAGGCCGGTGTAGAAGGCGACCGCCGCGTCGAGGTCCGAGACCACCAGCCAGACCGTGTCGATGCGCCGGGCGGTGTTGGGATGGCGATGCGGCGCGAGCGCCGGCACCTGGGTGAACAGCGCCTGCACCTGGGCCTCGTCGTAGGCGAGGAAGAAGTTCGAGTTGTCGGGGGCGAGGTTGCCGGTGAGGATGACCTCGTTCCACAGCGGCGTCTGCCCGACGACCTGGCCGGTCGCCTGCACGGTGAGCGGCCCCGCCGGGATCGGGCCGGTGTTCGGATAGCCGGCGGCGGTGAGGAACGACGCCGTCCGTGTGGCGTCGAACACCTCGGTGCCGTAGAACTTGGCGCCCTCGTGGTGGGCCAGGAAGTCGAGGAACGGCGCGGTGGCGGGGTTGTCGGCGGTGAACGCGTCGAGCTCCAGGTAGGCGAGGTCCTCGAACCAGATGAGCCGGTTCTCGACCCCGGCGGGCGAGGTCAGCACCGGCGTCGCCGCGAAGCCGAGCTGCCGGGTCCAGACGTCGCTGGCGGCGGCGAAGTTGGAGAGCTGCACGAGCATCCCGACGTGATCGATGCCGCGGCCGAACTGCAGCCCCCCGGCGGGCTCTGCCAGCGCCTGGCCGCCCGACGCCCCCGGTGCCCTCGGGGACAGGAGGACAAGCATCACGAGCCCCGCTCTCAGCGTCGCCTTCATCTCACACCTCCTGAATGAAGCGCTTGACCTCAGCTTCACATCATAACGTGAACCGCCGGGCCGGACCGACAAGAGCAATGCGCCGCGGGGCGCGGCTCGCCCCAGCTTGGCGGAGCGGTCCAGCCGGCCGGCTTCGCGGCGGAGCTTCGCGAGCGAGAAAGAATACCCGCTTAGGGCATACGATCTCCTCTCCGGCTCAGCTACAATACCCGTGTTCGCGCCCTCAACTGGATGGCCGTGGGCTCTTGGGCTGAGAGCCTGGCCGGAGCGTGGAGATGCCAAGGCCGCCACTCCGGCGGCACAGGAGATGACTATGAAGACGTTACGCAGCAGCCTGCTCCTCGCCGTGCTCTTGCTTGCCGTGGTGGCGGCCCCGGCCGCGGCGCAGTGCGGCAACCCGACCACGGTGACCCTGTTCGGCGGCCAGACCATCGACACGGGTACGGTCACCGTCGCCAACGACGGCATCAACCTGTACGTCACCTACACCACCAGCGACCCCTGGGTGATCACCGCCGTCCACCTGGCGGTGGCGGGCTCGCTCGACGGGATCCCGCAGAACAAGAACAACAACCCCCTTCCCGGCCACTTTGCCTACAACAACACGTTCAATCCGCCGGTGACCACCATCACCTACACCATCCCGCTGGGCAGCTTCACCCCGGGCGAGACGGTCTACATCGGCGCCCAGGCCGAGGTCCAGGCGCCCGGCGGCCAGGGCGGATCGCAGACCGCCTGGGGCTTCGGCCCCCGCTTCGGCGGCCACAACTGGGCCACCTACATCGCCTACCAGGTTCAGCCCTGCGGCGTCGTCCAGGAGTAGCCGGCGTTTCAGGCAGGTAGAGCCGGGTAGCGAGAAGGGCCGAGCCGGGCAGCCGGGCGGGGCGCCGAGGCTCCCCCTCCGGCCCCGGCCGGCAGGGCGCGCGACAGGGAGCGCCGGCGACCGCCCGAGGCCGGCTCGCGCTACAATGACGCCGTTCCTCTCGAGCCCACGCTTTCAGGGAGATCCAAGATGGCAAATCCGTCCGTGCAGGGGCTCGCCGCGGGGATCGACGTCTCCAAGGACCAGGGCGAGGTGGACTGGACCGCGGTGGCCGGCTCCGGCTACGCCTTCGCCTTCATCAAGGCGACGGACGGCCAGGACTACCTCGATCCCATGTTCGCCCAGAACTGGGCGGCGGCGAAGGCCGCCGGCCTGCTGCGCGGCGCGTATCACTTCTTCCGTGCCGAGGACTCGCCCCAGGTCCAGGCCGAATGGTTCTGGCAGAACGTGGGCGGCGGCGCCGAGCTTCCCCTGGTGGTGGACGTCGAGGAGAGCATGAGCCAGTCCGCCGCCGTGGTGGTGGCCAATCTCCAGCAGTTCCTCGCCAGCCTGGCGCAGTGGACCTCCCAGACCCCCATGGTCTACACCGCGCCCGGCTTCTGGAACGGCCTGGGCACCACCGCTTTCGGCAGCTTCCCGCTCTGGGTGGCCGAGTACGGCGTCGCCCAGCCCAGCCTTCCGGCCGGCTGGACGCTCTGGGATTTCTGGCAGCACAGCCAGAGCGGCCAGGTCGCGGGGATCCAGGGCAACGTCGATCTGGACGTCTTCAGCGGCCCGCTCAGCGCGCTCCAGCAGGCTTTCCCGGCCGGCGCCTGAGCCGGGAGCATGGCCGAGGAGCCTCCGCGCCGGCTGCCGGCGGCCCCGCGGCGTCCGCCGCTCTGGGAGGAGCGGTTGGCGGGGTGGGTCTTCCGCCTGTTCTCGCCGCGGCTCCCGGCGGCGGAGCAGCCGCCGCCGCCGGCACGCCTCGCTCCCTGGGAGGAGGTGCTGGTGCCGCGCCTGGAGGGCGGTGGCCGCCTGACCGGGACCTGGTTCGAGGTGCGCGGCGGGGCGCGCGGCGCCGTGCTGCTGCTCCATCCCTGGGTCAAGTGGGGCAAGACGTTCTTCCTCCGCCTCGGGCGGATCGAGGCGCTCCGCGCGGCCGGCTATCACGCCTTCATCCTGGACCTGAGCGGCTTCGGCGGCAGCTCGCCGCCGCGCGGCCTCTACGACCGCGACGTGGCCGCCGGCCTCGCCTACATGCGGCAGCGCGCTGCGGGCCTGCCGTTGCACGTCTGGGGGGTCAGCAGCGGCGGCTTCTGGGCCCATCTCGCCCTCACCTGGACGGATGGGGTGGCGGGAGCGTTCTTCGAGGACGTCTCGCCGCACCTGATCGAATGGTCCTGGCGCATGGAGCCCCGGCTGCGCCCGGGGTACCTCCTGGTGCACTACGGCTTCCCGCGCTTCTACCGCTACCTCGACCTGCGCCGCCAGGCCGCGGCGATGCGGCATCGGGCCGCGGCCTACGTCGGCGGCCGGTGCGATCCCGGGGTGCGCGCCGAGGAGACCCTCGACCTCGCCCGCCGCGCCGGGGCGGCGCATCTGCTCGTCGACCAGGCCGACCATCTCGGCTCGCTGCGCGTCGCCCGGGCCGAGGTGGTGGCGCTGGCCCTCGCGACCTTCCGCCGGGCCGAGGAGGCCGGTGCCGCGCGCCGGGAGCCGGACCGCGGGCACGCCGCCACCGGTGGAGCGCCGCGGGATCCGGCCGGCGCGGGCCGTTGAGGCCCCTCGCGGCCGCGGCGGGCGCCCGGCGAAGGCCGGGCTTCCCTTCCCTGTCTCCCCGGCGGCTCCCCAACGGCGCAGGACGGCCGTGGCCGGCGCGGCAGGCCGGCCACAGCGTTTCGCTGGCTCGAGCTTCGGAGCTCCGAGCCTACGGCCCGTAGTGCCGCGGGCGGCAGGCGCTGTCGTAGCGGATGGCGCTTTCGACGCTGATGAAGCTCGCCAGGTTCGGCGAGGTGAGGACCCACGCCTGGGACACCGTGGGATCGAAGGGCGGCAGGCCCGGGGCGCCGGCGACCGAGGTGTTGAGGTCCATGTAGAGCCAGCCCGAGCTGTAGCTGACGGGCAGCGCGCTGCCGCCGACGTGCACGCGCTGGGTGGCGGCGCCGAAGGGCTTGAGCGAGCCGAGCGAGGTGTAGCTGCCGCTGTCCGACATGTTCCACAGGCCCTCCTGGCCGAGCGGGTACCAGCCGGGCAGGGTGCTGCAGCTGAACCAGCCCTGGTTCACCTTGGGATCGCGCCAGACGATCAGGTCGGTGCCGGCCGGCACGTAGCGGGCGGCGAACTCGGTGGCCAGCGGCTCGCGGTTGTCCGCCGCGGTGAAGGCGTCATAGCGGCCGTAGAAGGTGTAGTCGCCGGAGGTCGAGGTCTGCGGGGCCGTGGCGTCCGCCACCAGGTGCACCAGCGCGTGCCCCTCGGATTGATTGAGCGACGGGTTGGCGAAGGCGAAGTCGCCGAACAGAGTGTTGTTGTTGGTGTCTTCGCCGGTGCCGCCGGCGGCGAAGAAGCCGGGGTCGGACGGGATGCGCAGCGTGCAGTTGCTGGCGGTGTCGAAGGTGATGTAGCCGCGGGCGATGGTGTCGCCGTGGTTGAGCCCGGCGCAGAGGTTGCCGTCCGCGGGCGTCGCCTGTCCGGTCAGCGCCTCCTGGTAGGAGGCCAGCGTCGAGGAGGGGATGGTCGCCGGCGGCAGCACGCCGGTGCAGGAGGAGTAGCCCGGCGCCGAGGTGGACGGCAGGACGCCGCTCTCCAGGATGGTGCGCAGGTCGAACTGGATGTCCTGATAGCCGCTCAGGTAGAAGTTGAAGCTGAAGATCGGCACGCTGAGATCGCTCCACACCACGGCCTGGACCAGCACCGGGCTGGAGAAGGCGTTGCCGACGGTGACCTGGGTGGTCTTGCCGTAGGGCGTGCTCAGGTCCACCTCGAAGTAGGGCAGCAGCAGCGTCGCCGCGGGGGTCTCCTGGATGGCGCACTGCGCCAGGGCGAAGCCCATGTGGGCCAGGGCCACGAAGGCGAGCAGCGCGACCGGCAGAACCTTTCTGTTCATGATCGTCTCCCTCTTGCCGACAGCCACGAGCGGCGCCGGCGGCCTGCGGCGGCGGCAGGGGGTGCGCTCCGGGCTGGACGGTCCGGATCCTGCCGCCGCCTCCAGGTAGGCGCGGCGGCCGACCGGCCCGTTACAGCCGCGGCGCGCCCGCGGCCGCCTCCCGGCCGCG
>JASLEW010000907.1 GCA_030150965.1 Thermoanaerobaculia bacterium
CGGCGGCGGACCTGACGGGCGGCCCGCCCGGGCCGGAGGGGGCGCCCCGCGGTCGGGGCACGCGCCTGCGCATCGTGGTGCCCGACCGCGAGGCGGTCGCCGGAGCGGGATGGCGGATCGACGGCGGCCTGGCGGCGGAGCCCGGCCGGTGATCCGCATCCTCCTCGCCGAGGACCAGTCGCTGGTCCTCGGCGCCCTCGCCGCGCTGCTCGACCTGGAGCCGGACCTGGAGGTCGTCGGGCGGGCGCGCGACGGGCGGGAGGCGCTGCAGCTGGCGGCCGAGGCGGCGCCGGACGTGGTGCTCACCGACATCGAGATGCCGGGCATGACCGGCCTGGAGCTGGCCGAGGAGCTGCGCCGGCGCGGCAGCGCGCCGCGGGTGGTGATCGTCACCACCTTCGCCCGCAGCGGCTACCTCCAGCGCGCGCTCGCCGCCGGGGTGGCCGGCTACCTGCTCAAGGACTCGCCGGCCGAGCGCCTGGCCGACGCGGTGCGGCGGGTGCACGCCGGCCTGCGCGCCATCGACCCGGAGCTGGCCGCCGCCGCCTGGGACGAGGTGGACCCGCTGACCGACCGCGAGCGCCAGGTGCTGCGCCTGGCGGCCGAGGGGCTGCCCACCGCCGGCGTCGCCGCCCGGCTGCACCTGTCCGAGGGCACGGTGCGCAACTATCTCTCCGAGGCCATTGGCAAGCTCCACGCCGCGAACCGCGTCGACGCGGCGCGCATCGCGCGCGCCAAGGGGTGGCTGTAGAGGTGCCTGACGCGCCCGCCGCTCCCCAGGCGCTCGCTGCGCCCGCGGCGCGCTCCGCGCTCGAATCGAGGATCGAACCGCCCGCGGCGAGGGATCCGGGGGCAGGGGAGCGGGCCGAAGCCGCGCGGCGTCCGCCGAGCAGCCGTGCCGCCGGCCTGTCCTCGGCCATGCCGGAGGCCGAGGCCGGGCACCGGCGGTCGTGGCAGGCCGACCGGGGCGATGCCCGCCAGCGCCTGGACCGGGCGCTCGCCCGTCACCTTGCCGGGCTGCCGGGGCTCTCCCGTTGCCAGCTCCAGAGGTGGATCGAGGCCGGCAGGGTGCGGGTCAACGGCGCCGTCGCGGCGCGGCCCGCCCGGCGGCTCGCCGCCGGCGACCAGGTGGAGGTGACGCTGCCGGAGGAGCCGCCGCGCCGGCCGCCGCCGGTGGCCCAGGAGCTGCCCCTGGCGGTGCTCTACGAGGACGAGCACCTCCTCGCCGTCGCCAAGCCGGCCGGGCAGCTGGTCCATCCAACCGGCCGCCACCGCGACGGAACGCTGGTCAACGCCCTCGCCTGGCACCTGCGGCGGGGAGAGGGGGGCGAACCTGCCAAGAAAGCCGGTCCGGGGCTGGTGCACCGCCTCGACCGCGACACCTCGGGAGTGCTCTTGGTGGCCAAGAGCCCTGCCGCGCACGCCGGCCTGGCCCGCGCCCTGCGCGCCCGGCGGCTGGAGAAGGACTACCTGGCCGTGGCCTACGGCCGCGCGCCCCACCCCAAGGGGCGTATCGAGCTGCGCCTCACCCGCGACCCCGCGAGGTCACATCGCGTAGCGGTTGCGGCATCCGGCGGCCTCGCCGCGGTGACCCTCTACGAAGTGGTGGCGGAAGCGCAGTCCGGACAGCGAGGATGGCTCTCGCTCCTGCGCTGCCGTCTGCTCACCGGCCGCACCCACCAGATCCGCGTCCACCTTGCAGCGTCGGGCCTGCCGCTCGTCGGCGACCCCCTCTACGGCGAGCCGCGCCACCGCGGCCTCGCCGATCCGGCCCTGGCCGCCGCCTGCCGCACCTTTCCCCGCCAGGCCCTCCACGCCTGGCGCCTGGCTCTCCCGCACCCGGTGACGCGCGAGCCGCTGCTCTTCGAGGCGCCGGTGCCGCCCGATCTCCAGGAGCTGATGAGCGCCGCCGGGCTGGCGTGACCTCCTGAGCCGCCGATCCAGCTGCCAAAGGCTCACATGGAGCCGCTTTCCCCCAGCTCAGGCCGACGGGCTCTACCGGAAAAGCCACTCAGCGCCCTGGGACACCACCAATCACTCCAGCCGCTTCCAAGATTCACCGCGATGCGTCATAATGGTCCAAATAATTTGGACCTTATTGCTCGATGCCGCTCACTTACCGCAGCTCCACCCAAGCTCTGAGGGAGCTCTACGCTGTGGCGGCGCTCCAGGGTGGCTACTTCACCGCCCAGCAGGCGGCTGGAGCGGGTTACCGGAAACAGCATCTCGGCTACCATGCCCAGAGCGGAAACTTCGAGAGGGTCGGCCGCGGTCTCTACCGCCTGCCCAACCTGCCAGCCTCGGAGTACGACGATCTGATCCGCTGGTCGCTCTGGAGCCGCGGGCGTGACGACCGGCCGCAAGCGGTCATCTCGCACGAGACCGCGCTTCGCATCCACGATCTCGGCGATGTGCTGCCCGAGCAGGTGCACCTGACGGTCCCCCCCGCTTTCAGGAAGACCTGCCCAAGAGGGTGCGTCCTCCATCGGGCTCGGCTCGAAGAGTCCGACCTGGAGCAGCATGGCGGCTTCCCGGTCACGACTCCGCTGCGGACGCTGCTCGATGTCGCCGCCGGCCCGGCGGCGCGCAACCAGGTGGAAAAGGCGCTCCACGATGCTCTCCGCCGGGGCCTTGTCCGCTGCTCGCAGATCGAGACGGCCGGTGCCGGGCATCCCGGCCGTGCCCACCTTCTCGGTCTGCTGCAATCGGCAGCGTGAAGTATCGCCAAGGCACAGCCGCGCTGGTCGCTGCAGCCAGGGATTGGGCCGGCCGAGCCGGGTCGGCGGCGCGCCCGGCTCGGTGGCGGGCACACTTACCTAACAGAGAACGCGCGGCTTTGGAGCGGCGGCCAACCCGGCCACGGGGCCGCGAGAGATGAACCTGCAACGACCATCGGAGGCGGGACATGAAGAAGACAGCGAGAAAACTCCAGCTCAGCCGCGAGACCCTTCACCAGCTGATCGCCGACCCGTCAGCGCTGGGGGAGGCGCCGGGCGGCACCTTCTCTGCCACCACTCCTGACAGCTGCTTCAACAGCTGCCAGGGGGCCTCCTGCCCGCCCCTCTGCACTTTGGGTAAGCACTCCTGCATAGGCTGAAGGTGGCGGTTCGGCGCGCCGGACCGCGGCGCGCCGAGCTGAAGGGCCGGGGAGTCGCCCGCCACGCCGGCGCCGCCGGCGGCTCAGCCTGGAATCGGCTCGGCCCCGCTTCGCGACCACGCGGGGAGACCCGCAGCATCTCGGACACGGTACGCGGCCGCGGTCAGCGGGACGCGCCGCAGGGGGAGGGAGTCGGGGTGCCGGAGGGCCCGCGGAAGATCGCGCCGCCCTTCATCACGAGGTCCACGTGCTCCAGGGCGTGCACGTCCGCCAGCGGATCGCCGGCGACGGCCACGACGTCGGCGAGCTGGCCCGCTTCGAGCGTCCCGCGGTCGGCGACGCCCAGGAGGTCGGCGGCGGCCAGCGTGGCCGAGCGGATGGCGTCCAGCGGCGACATGCCGGCCTCGGTCAGCAGCGCGAACTGGCAGGCGTTGCGGCCGTGGGGCATGGCGCCGGCGTCGGTGCCGTAGGCGATCTTGACCCCGGCGCGGATCGCCCGGCGCAGGCTCTCCGCGGCGCGCCGCCGCTCCTCGCGCCCCTTGGCCTGGATCTCCGGGGGAGCGTCGCCGGTGTTGTCCTGCGCGCCGATCAGCGGCGTGGGCACCAGGTAGGTCCCCTGCTCCTTCATCAGCCGGATGGCCTCGCCGTCGAGCTGCGAGCCGTGCTCGATCGAGTCCACCCCGGCGTGCAGGGCGGCGAGCGTCCCGGCCAGCGCCTCGGCGTGCGCCAGCACCTTGACGTGATTGCGCCGCGCCTCCTCGACCACGGTGCGCATCTCCTCCTCGGAGAACTGCTGCACGTCGAGCGAGCGCTCGAAGCCGCCGACGCCGCCGGTGACCATCAGCTTGATGACCCGCGCGCCGTGCTTGATCTGGTAGCGCACGGCGCGCAGCAGCAGCTCCGGCCCGTCGGCGATCCCTTTCTCCGGCCCGTACTCGAACATCCCCGGCGGGAAGCCGGTGTCGTCGCCATGCCCGCCGGTCATGCTGATCTGGTAGCCGGCGGGGACGATCCGCGGCCCGACGGCAAAGCCCTCCCGGATGGCCTTCTCCAGGGCCACGTCGATGAAGTCGTTGTCGCCCGCCGAGCGGACGCTGGTGAAGCCCGCGGCCAGGGTGGCGCGGGCGTTGTCCGCCGCCCGCAGCGCGGAGTCCACCGCGCTGTCGAAGAAGAACTGCACAAACCTCTTGGGCCGCACGCTGCCCGAGGACAGGTGCACGTGCATGTCGAAGAACCCGGGCAGCAGCGTCCGGTTGCCCAGCTCCACCACCCGCGCGCCCGCCGGCACCGCCACCGCGGCGCGGGCGCCGGCGGCGACGATGCGCTCGCCCTCCACCACCACCACCGCGTCGTGCACCACCCGCCCGCTCCGCACCTCGATCATGCGGTCCGCCGCGAGCGCCAGCACCTCGGTCCGTGCAGCCGCCGAGGTCAGCAACCCGGCCAGCAACCCGATCAGCAACACCGGGGTACTCGAACGCCGCCCCATCCATCCCATGCGCCACCTGCCTCCCGTGGTCTGAGTCTCAGCGAGCTCCAAAGTAACTCCACTCCCCGGTGAACGCCAACCTCGCGGGCCACTTCGTGATGGTTGGCTCACAGCGCCAACATCCGCGCGCTTTGGTTTATCGTTGACGGCTGGGGGCGGCGGCGAAGAAAAGCGGGACTATGGCTGGCAGCGAACCCACCGTCCCGCATGAACAGGTGCCATCTCCCTCGGAGCGCGGCGGCTACCCGGCGACAAGATCCGCGCTCGGGACGAGCCAGTACCGGCGGAAATACAGGCGCACATCGTCGAAGAGTGAGTCGAGCGCCGCACCCTCCCGGTCGCGCCCCTCGCCCAGGACCTTCTGGAAAAGGAGCCAGGCCGCGAGACCGTTCTGGTGCACCTTCCAGTCCGCCGGGGTCGGCGTGGACTCCTGAAGGATGCGAAGCGCGGTCTCCGGGTCGCCCTGCCCTACATGGGCCTCGGCAAGATCGATCGTGACCAAGAGGAACTCGCGCCTCAGATCCCTTGCACGGTACTCCTCCCGCACCTGCCTCAGGATCTCCGCCGCCTCGGCGTGGAGCGCGAGGGCATGGCTGATCCGGCCCTGGAGCCAGTGAAGCCGGAGCTGTACCTCCTCCTCCCGGAACTGCCGGTAGAGGGGCCGGGCGCGGTCCAGGATCGCCAGCGCTTCCTGCGGCCGGCCGGCGGCCGAGTGGAACTCGGCGAGGTGGTGCGCTGCCCGGAGTTCCATCCGCGGCTCGCGCACCGGGTTCAGGAGTTGGAGCCCGTGCTCGATATGGGCGATGCCGCGCTCCGGGTTCACGTGGCCGATCGTCTCGCCCATCGCGATCAAGGTCCGCCCCTGGAGGTGCGGCTCGTTCGCACCGAGATAGAGGGAGCGCGCCTGTTCGAGGATGGCCTCTGCGGTCTCGAATTCGCCAACGGCCGCCGCATAGGAGGCATCGACGCGATAGAGGTGCGCCTTGTCCCGGGGATCGCCCGCCCCTTGCTCGTTGCACTCCCAGGCTTCGGCGATGGCCCGGCACGCCCCGTCAAGGTCTGAGGCGAGCCGGCGGCAGTCCGCGAGGATGCCGAACGCCTCGGCGCGCAAGTCCTTCGCCACCGCCTCGCCTCCGACCGCCAAGGGGTCGAGAAGGTTCGCGGCATCGAGCGCAAGGAGAGCGATCTCCGCCGCTTCCTGGGGATCCCGCTCCCGGTACCAGCGGGTGGCGTCGAGGAGCGCCTGGAAGAGCCCCCAATGGTGCCAGTCCTTGCGCTCGACGACGACATGGAGCCGCTCGTGCGGCGGGAGCGGCTCCAAGACCGACCAGTGCGCCCAGCCGCGCAGGCGCTCCAGAGCCACCCGCCGTGCGGCCCGGGTCGCGAAGCGAGACGCCGCCTGGAACGCCTGGGCGTAATCGCCCTCGATGAACGCCTCCGCGCCTCCGGCGCCGAGCCAGTATCCCGTCTCGGCGGTCACCCGCTCAGCGAGGGCGACGCATTCGGGGCAGCGCGTGATGAGGTGACGGACGACCGCCCGCCGCTCGGAGTGGGTGACCCTGAGGTCGAGGAACCGCCGGAAGAGGTCGGCCGAGAGGTGCCAGGTCTCCGCCATGTGGGGCGCGGCGGCGAGAACGACGCTCATCCGGCGGGCCGCCCGGAGTGCCCGGCCGGCCAGAAGTTCCGGAGACATGCGACCCGGTTGAGGCCGTAGCGGGTGGCGTAGCCCTCGAACTCGCTGCCGCCTGGCTCCCGGAGCCGGAGGCGCGCGGTCGCCGGAATGAGGATCGCGGGTCCATCCATCAGCTCGTTTCTCCTTCGCGCGCCTTCGCGTGGGCAAAGCAGTGGCTTGTCCTCCGACCCGGAGGGGCGGAGACTCCGGACAACGGGACACCCCCTAGCGCGGGCAACGACGCCCGCGCGGTCACCCGTCCCTGAAGGGAGAGCTATGCTTCGGCTGCTCCTCGGCCTCCTGTCCTTCTTCGGCCAGTCCTCCTCCGGTCCCACTCCCGATGGCGGATCGGGCTGGGACCCTAGCGGCTCAGGCTAGGGCGTCGTCTCGGGCGGAGCCGCAGCAATTGCGGCTCCGCTCTTTGTCGCTATACTAGGAACCTCAAATTTTGCTTCGCGCTAACTTACGCGCCGCTTTCACATCCCTGAAGGAACTCGTGAAATGCATAGGGAGGCTCATGAGAACCTGGAGGACTTGCGCCGGCTCTTCGCCGGAGGCGGTGCGCCGGACGAAGCTGAGCGAACTGCCTCGCACCTCGCGGGCTGTCGGCCCTGTTGGCTGCTCGCCGTCCGCGCCATGGCCGCGGAGAAGGCGCGCGGCACGCTCGTCCTCCCCGGGCCGCTCCGCTCGGTCGCCGATCTCCACGAGAGCGAGGAGGCGCGCTTGGAAGATTGGCTCGACGCCTATGCGGCCTGGGCAGGAGTTCGTTCCCTCGGCCAGAAGGCGCGGCGGGACAAGGTTCGCCTCACCCGTTCCCTTCACAGCTTGGCGTTCGTGGGGGTCCTCATCGCCGAAGGGACCGAGAGCGCTTCGCCCGCCGAGAGCGAGGAGTTCTTCCACCTCGCGCTCCTCGTCGCCTCCCAGCTTCCCTCGCCGACCTTCTCCGTGGAGTTCAAGAACGATCTGTGCGCCGACTGCTGCGCCGAGATTGGGAACGCCCGGCGTCGGCTCGCGAAGTGGCCTGCGGCCCGCGATGCCCTGGAGAAGGCGGAGAAGTATGTCGCGCGGGGCAGGAAGGGCGGCGTGGTTCAAGGAAAGGTACTCTGGCGGAAGGCAGTCCTCGAAGTCGATGTCGGGAACATTGCCGAGGCCAGGGGTTTCCTGCGCCGGGCGATCGATATTTTCGAGGCCGCGGCACAACCGCTCTTGAGGAGCCACGCCCTCGCCCAGCTTGCGTTCGCCCTCGTTGATTTCGAGCCGGCTGAGAGCTTGGAGCTTATCGAGGAGTGCCTCTCATCGATGCCCCCAGGGAATCCGCGCCTCTTCGTCTTCGCCGAGAGCATCAAGATCGACTGCCTCATGGTGCTTGGGGCGCCGGAGGAGGCGCTCCTCCGATTCTCCGACCTTACGCCGCTCTACGCGCAATTCCGAGAGCCCTTCATCCAGCTCCGGCGCCGCTTCACCGCCGCCCGCCTCCTGGAGCATCTGGGACGACCCCATAAGGCCGAGCGGCTCTTTGAAGAGGTGATCGCCGCCGATCTGGAGCAGGGGCTCGTGAAGGACTACTTCCTGGACCTCGCCTACCTCTTCGGCTTTTTCCTCCGGCGCGGACAGATGTCGGATGCCACCGCGGTCTGCCGGCGGGCGCGGGAAGAGTTCTCCCTACTCGACAGCGAGGAGGGCAGCCCCGAGTCGGCGCGCGACCAGATGCGGATGGTCTGGCAGCAGCTCGAAGAAAGCGTGAAGAGCGGCACGATCGAGGCTGGCGCGCCGACGATCCTCCGCACCTACATCAGAGCTCACTGGCAGCGGCCGGCGGCCGAACCGCCCTCGTTTTGAGGCGGTGGTCGCCTGTTCCGAAGTGGTTAACGGATGAAAGACCCGGCAGCTCGGCATGGAGCCGGCTGGCGTCTTTGGCCAGCGCTTCGTCGGCGCGCCCGAGTAACGGCGCAACCTTTGCTTCATCCTCGACGCGGGCCGGGGCACGATGCCGGGCGGAAAAGCCGCCGGATCGACTCGGGCTAGAATCGCGCCAGCTCCGTCAGGGGAGACGACGCGATGGTCATCCGCAACATCTCGGACACGGCGCGGTGGGTGGCGATCTATCGCGCCATGGAGAGCGAGCGCCCGGACGCGATCTTCCACGACCCCTACGCCCGGCGGCTGGGCGGCGAGCGCGGCGAGGCGATCGTCCGCGCGCTCCCCTCCGGCGTTGAAGCCAGCTGGGCGATGGTGGTGCGCACCGCCGTCTTCGACGAGATCATCCTGCGGCTGGTCCGCGGCGGCGCCCCGGTCGCCCGCGTGCTCAACCTGGCGTGCGGCCTCGACACGCGCCCCTACCGGCTGCCGCTGCCGGCGGAGCTGCGCTGGATCGAGGTGGACCTGCCGCCGATCCTCGACGAGAAGGAGGCGGCCCTGGCCGGCGAGCGGCCGGTGTGCCAACTGGAGCGGGTGCGCCTGGACCTCGCCGACCGCGAGGCCCGCCGCGCGCTCCTGGCGCGGGTCGGTGCCCAGAGCGGCACCACACTGGTGGTGACCGAGGGTCTGGTCATCTACCTGGCGCAGGACGACGTCGCCGACCTGGCCATCGACCTGGCCGCGCAACCGGCGCTGCGCTGGTGGCTCCTGGACCTCACCTCGCCGCTCATCCTCAAGTACATCCGCCGCTCCTGGGGGCGGCAGCTGGCGGCGGCCAACGCGCCCATGCGCTTCGCGCCCCCGAACGGCCCCGAGTTCTTCCGCCCCTATGGCTGGGAGCCGGCCGAGATGCATCCGCTGGTGACCGAGGCCCGCCGGCTGCACCGGACGATGCCGCAGGCCACCCTGCGGCAGCTGCTCTTTCGGCTGATCCCCGGCGCCCGCCGGCAGGTCCTGCGGGCCGGCACGGCGCTCCTCGAACGCCGCTCCGGCGCGTCCACGGAGCCGGCTTGACGGCAGTGCTCGCCGATCCCCGCTTCAACGGCCGGCGCGTCGGCGTCATCCTCTCCGCCGGCAACGCCTCGGCCGAGCGCATCCGGCAGGTGCTGGCACCAGTCCCTCGAGCGCCGGGGTGGGGAAGGACCGGCCGGAGAGGCACAGTGAAGCCGAGCCCCACAGCGACGAGGCACAGGTGCCGCATGGAGCGCGCGGCGCCTTAGGCGCCGTGCACGGCGGGACCGCGGCCATGCCCTTCGTCTACCTCGTGCGCTGCCGCGACGGCACGCTCTATGCCGGCGCCGCCGTGGAGCTGGCGCGGCGCCTGGCCGAGCACCACGCCGGCCGGGCCTCGCGCTACACCCGCTCGCGGCTGCCGGTCGAGCTGGTGTGGTGGCGCGAGGCCGCGACCTGGAGCGCGGCGCTGCGCGAGGAGGCGGCACTCAAGCGGCTGAAACGGGCCGCGAAGGAGGCGCTGGTGCGCGCCGGCGGCGAGACCTCCGGCGCCGGGGCTTCGATCGCCGGGGCCGCCGGGACCGCGAGCGCCGAGGCGCCGCGCGCCGCGCCCGCGGCGCTTACGGAGGATCCGCCGCCCTGAGCTGGCCCGGCTCGTAGCGCCAGGCGGTCAGCTCGCGGCTGCCGTCGGCGAAGCGCGGATCGACGTAGTCGCTGAACTCGATCGAATGGTCGAGGACGCCGACCTTGAGCATCAGGTCGCGCACCAGGTCGAAGTCGGGCTTGCGCGGCGCCAGGCGGCTGTACTCCACCCGCGTCAGGTCGCGGGTGAGCGCCCAGCGCAGCAGCGCCGGCGGCTGCGCGTAGTAGTAGCGCCCCACGAAATCGGAGGCGTCGTCGCGGTGCGGCACGCCCTGGTCCAGCCACAGGCCGGAGCGGGCGATGCCGTCCACCAGCACCTGCACCGCCCGCGGCCGGCGGTCGATCACGTCCTGGCGCACCACCAGCACGCAGGACATGTAGTCGGGCCAGTACCTCCGGGCGCGGAAGAGCGTCCTGCCGAAGCCCGCCATCTCGGCCTGCGACGGGAACGGCTCGCCCATCGAGAAGGCGTCGATCGCCGACACCGCCAGCGCCCCCACCACGTCGGGCGGCGCCATCTCCACGATGTGCACGTCCTCGCGCCGCAGGCCGTTGCGCTCGAGCGCCCGCACCAGCACCAGGAACTCGTCGGAGTAGCGGCTGGGGATGGCGACCGTCCGGCCCTTCAAATCGCGCACCTCGTGGATGGGCCCGTCCTTGCGCACCACCACCGCGCTGCCGTAGCGGTGCCCCAGGTAGACGACCTTGATCGGCACCCCCTGGGCGCGCAGCGCGATGGCCATCGGCGCGACGATGAAGCCCGCCTGCATGCGGTCGGCGATGAGCGCCTCCTTGATCTCGGGGAAGCCCTGGAACTTCTTCGGGATGAAAAGGTTTCCATCGAGCGAGCGGCGGGAGATGTAGTCGGTCACCGGGCAGGTGAGGTGGCAGGTCACCGGGATGTAGGCGACGTTGAGCTTGCGCTCTCCGGGAGGCCGCCAATCGTTGAGCATCGACGACCAGTCGACGTTGAGCGCCAGGTGGGCGGCGGTGACCAGCGCCAGCCAGCCGCCGACCGCCAGCGCCACCGTGCGCCCGGTGCCCAGGGGCATCATTGGCCCCCCTCGCGCAGGAAGCCCCAGCGCACCGGCCGCAGCCGCTCGATGCGGCGGGTCAGCAGGTCGAGGGCGAGGCCGATGGTGCCGATCAGCAGGATGGCGGCGAGCACCAGGTCGTAGCGCTTGCCGGCGTTGCGCGAGTCGATGATGAGGTAGCCGAGGCCGGAATCGACGGCGATCATCTCGGCGGCCACCACCACCAGCCACGAGATGCCGAGCGCCACCCGCAGCCCCACCAGCATCCGCGGCAGCGCCGCCGGCAGCACCACCCGCCAGAGCACCGCCGCGGGCGGCAGGCCGAAGTTGCGCGCCGCCTGGAGGTAGACGTCCGGGACGCTCTGCACGCCGTTCATCGTGGCCACGGCGATCGGGCAGAGCGCCGCCAGGAAGATGAGGAAGACCGCCGCCAGGTCGTGCACGCCGAAGAGCACGATCGCCACCGGGATCCAGGCCAGCGGGCTGATCGGCCGCAGCACCTGGATGACCGGGTTGAGCGCCCGCGCCAAGCCGCGCGACCAGCCCATCGCCAGGCCCATCGGCATCCCCACCGCCAGCGCCAGCAGATACCCCGCGGCGACGCGCAGCAGCGAATCGCGGATGTAGGGGGCGAGCACGCCGCGGCGCTCGAGCTCGGCGAAGGCGCGCGCCACCGCCAGCGGCGGCGGGAAGACGCGCGTCCCGGTGAGGGTCACCGCCAGCTGCCAGAGCGCCGCCACCGCCGCCGCGGCAGCGAGCGGCAGCGCCACGGCGAGCAGCCGGTCGGCGCGGCGGGCGGCGGCGGTCATACCCGGTGGGTGAGCCCGATCTCCTCGAAGATGCTGTCGCGCAGCTCCAGGTAGCGGCGGGCGGAGAGGTCCCGCGGATGCGGGATGTCGATGGGGACGATGCGCTGCACCCGCGCGGGACGCTGCGTCAGCACCACCACGCGGTCGGCGAGCTGCACCGCCTCCTCGATGTCGTGGGTGACGAAGAGGATGGTCTTGCGCGTCCCGGCCTGCCAGATGCGCAGCAGCTCGCGGCGCAGCGTCAGCCGGGTGATCGAGTCGAGGGCGCCGAAGGGCTCGTCCAGGAACAGCATGTCGGGATCGACCGCCAGCGCCCGCGCCACCTCGACGCGCTGCTTCATGCCGCCCGACAGCTCGTGCGGGTAGGCGGCCTCGAAGCCCGCGAGGCCGACGAGCTGGACGAGCTGCCGCACCCGCTGCTCGCGCTCGGCGGCCGCCCGCCCGGCCAGGCCGAAGCCGATGTTGCCGGCCACGGTGAGCCACGGGAACACGCCGCGCTCCTGGAAGACGAAGATGCGCCGCGGGTCGGGGGCATCGACCGGCCGTCCGTCGATCAGCACCTCGCCGCGGTCGGGGCGCAGGAAGCCGCCGACCACGTTGAGCAGCGTCGTCTTGCCGCACCCCGAGGCGCCGACCAGGCAGACGAACTCGCCCGCCGCCACGCTCAGCTCGATGCCGGCGAGGACCGGCGTGGTCTTGCCCTCGCCGGTGAAGCCCAGGTGCAGGTCGGCGATGCGCAGCTTGGCGGTTGGCGGAAGGGGCAACGGGTGCGGCAGGGGCGTGCCGGGCGCGGCGAGCGCGCCCGCTGCCCTCGCCGTTGCCGGAGCCGCGGGCGCCGGCTCGGCGCCCGCCGCGCTCCGGCAACGGCGAGGGCAGCGGGCGCGCTCGCCGCGCCCGGCACGCCCCGGCCGCACCCGTTGCCCCGTCCGCCAACCGCCCAGCTGCGCATCGCCGACCTGCACCAGGGCTT
>JASLEW010000918.1 GCA_030150965.1 Thermoanaerobaculia bacterium
GGCGGGGCGGGCACCGCGGAGGTCTGCGGCGACGTGCCGCCGCACGGCGACGCGGGGGGGCCGCCGGCGGCGCCGCCGGTGCGCCCGGTCGCCGTCCTCGACATCGCCTGGACCCACGACGGGCGCCACGCCGCCGTCGAGCTGCGGTCGTTCGATCACAAGGACCGCTGGATCGCCACCGTCGATCTCGGCGGCGGCCGGCTGGTGCCGCGTCACCGCGAGACCGACAGCGCGTGGATCAACTGGAGCCACAACGAGATGGGCTGGCTGGCCGACGACCAGACGCTCTACTTCCAATCCGAGGAGAGCGGCTACAACCATCTCTACACGCTGAGCGAGCGCGACGGCCGCATCCGGCAGCTGACCTCCGGCCGGTTCGAGACCGGCGGACCGGTGCCGAGCCGCGACGGCCGCTTCCTCTACTACACCGCCAACGCCGCCCAGCCCGGCCAGTACGACGTCTGGCGCGTCGGCGCCGCGGGCGCCGAGGGGACCACCGCCGAGCAGCTCACCCGCCTCGGCGGCCTCACCCGCTTCCAGCTCTCGCTCGACGAGCGGCAGCTGCTGCTGATCCATTCGAGCTTCGCCCACCACAACGAGCTCTACATCCAGGAGAACCGGCCCGGGGCCGAGGCGCGCCGGCTCACCGACACCATGAGCCCCGAGTTCCTGGCGCAGCCCTGGACCATCCCCGACCTGGTGCCGGTGCCGTCGTCGCACGGCGCGGCGCCGATCTGGTCGCGCGTCTACACGCCGCCGGCGGGCGCCCTGCACGCGGCGGAGCGGGACGGCCGCCGGCCGGCGGTGGTCTTCGTGCACGGCGCCGGCTACCTGCAGGACGCGCACGCCGGATGGTCCTTCTACTTCCACGAGTTCATGTTCGCCACCTTCCTCAACCAGCACGGCTACGTGGTGCTGGACATGGACTACCGCGCCTCGGACGGCTACGGCCGCGACTGGCGCACCGCCATCTACCGCCAGATGGGGCATCCCGAGCTGGAGGACCTGCAGGACGGCGTCGAGTGGCTGGTGCGCACTCGCGGCGTCGACCGCGCCCGCGTCGGCGTCTACGGCGGCTCCTACGGCGGCTTCATGACGCTGATGGCGCTGTTCCGCGCCCCCGACCTGTTCGCCGCCGGCGCCGCGCTGCGGCCGGTGACCGACTGGTCGGACTACAACGACGACTACACGCGCGCCATCCTCAACACGCCGGAGATCGATCCCGAGGCCTACGACCGGAGCTCGCCCATCGAGTTCGCCGCCCATCTCAAGAAACCGTTGCTGATCTGTCACGGCATGGTGGATGACAACGTTTTCTTCAGCGACTCGGTGCGCCTGGTGCAGCGTCTGATCGAGCTGGAGAACCCCAACTTCACCATCGCCCCCTTCCCCGTCGAGTCGCACGCCTTCCAGCGCCCGTCGAGCTGGCTCGACGAGTACCGGCGCATCTATCAGCTGATGGCGGCGAACCTGCGATGAGCGCTCACCGCATCCGGCCGGCGCGCGCCGAGGAGGCCGAGCAGCTGATCGATTTCCAGCTGCGGCTGGCGCGCGAAACCGAGGGTCTGGAGCTCGACCCCGGGCCGCTGGGCAGCGGCGTGCGCGCGGTGTTCGACGATCCGTCGCTGGGCGAGTACTGGGTGGCCGAGGAGGGCGGCGAGGTCGCCGCCTGCCTGCTGGTCACCCGCGAATGGAGCGACTGGCGCAACGGCACGGTGCTCTGGGTGCAGTCGGTCTACGTCCGCCCGGAGTCGCGCGGGCGCGGCCTCTACCGCGCCCTGCACGCGCACCTGCGCCGCCGCGTCGAGGCGGCGCCCGACCTCAAGGGGCTGCGCCTCTACGTCGACCGGCGCAACGGCGGCGCCAGGAAGGTCTACGAGCGGCTCGGCATGACCGCCGAGCACTACATGCTCTACGAGTGGGTGAAGTGAGAGGAGCGCCAGGGTACCGCTGCGAGGCTCCTACGGGTACACGTTCGTGGCGGCGCCGGCGGCGAGCGCCGCCAGAGCGCGCTCCAGGCTGCCAAAGCAGGCGACGCCGGCTTGGCGCAGCACCGCAAAATCGATGAGCCTGGTCAGGGGGAGCTGATCGAGAGTTGGCTTGTAGCTGCGGTTGGGGGGGAAATGCGCGGAAAGCCATTCCTTGATGCCGCGGCGGGACTCCCAAGAACCCTCCCAGCGCGTCTCGGCCACCAGCCCTGGGCGGGCAACCCGCGTCGAATCCAGGGGCCGGCCCGCCATCAGGTGCAAGCACGGTAAGAAGAGCACCTCGTACTCCGGGTGCAGCAAGACCACGCTGGAGGGGAATGGCAGCCGCATCCCGCGCAGCCAGGAAGCGATCTCAGGAGCCCGTTCGGCGGGGCACCCATCATCTTCATCGCGCAGGATGAGGAGGCCGCCAGCGTCGCGCTTGGAGCGGATGAAGTTGGCTCCCTGCTCGATACCCCTCTTGAGGTGCAGGTTCTTCCAGCGCACCGCTGGGGCCCAGAGCAAGTCGAGGTAAAGATCGTGGGTGAGGCGGTGAACCAGGTTGTCGACCGCTCCCAACTCGCCGTGCCCCTCAACCAGGATATACCCCTTCCCCTTGCCCACTCTGAATCATGCCCCCGCAGCAAGCGGCAGCTCGGGTTGCAGACCTTCGGTGCGGAGGACCTCGCCCAGGGTGAGCAGGCCGCCGCGCACCACCAGCCGCTGCTCGGAGGACATGGGCGCGACCGTTGTTCCGTAACGTCCGTGGCGTACGACGCGAACATCTTCGACGTTGATTTGGTCAAGCAGCTCCGGACTGTGCGTGGTGATGAGCACCTGACTGCGGCGGCTGGCCTGCATCAGGAAGTCATACAAGAGCGGGATCGCGCCCGGATGGACGGTCAACTCGGGCTCCTCGATGCCGATGACTGGAACCGGCGGCTCCTGCAGCAGAGCGGTCACGATTCCGGCGACGCGCAGCGTGCCATCGGATTCCTGCGTGGCATCGAACCATTTCGGTTTGCGATTGGGGGAAGTATGGCGGAACTGCACCACCAGATAGCTGGCAGCAGGACTAATCCTGATATCTTCGGTGTCTCCGGTGAGCTTGTCGAGCGCGCTGATCAGCTCCGGCTTCCACGTTGTCCGGGGCTGGTCCTTGAGAATGGAGGCCCAGTTCGAGCCGTGGCTCTCCATCGGCTTTGCCGCGCTGTACTTCTGCGGCGCTCGCAGAGTGTCGGGAAAGATGGAGTAGACAGCGATCTGTTGCAGAGCACGAACCAGCGGCTGGAAGCGAGCGTCACCACCGATGACCGGCAGGGCGAGATTCTTGTCGTCAAGCGGTGGCCGCAACCCGGACGGCCCCTCTACCCATTCTGCATTCTCCACATGAAAACTGAAGGTCTTGCCATCGGCATTGACGAGCGCCCGCTCCTCCTTGACCTTGTACTCCTCGGCGCGGTCGCCTCGCAGCTCGAAAGAATACGCCGATGAGCGGCACCCTTCGCGCAATTCGAGTCCGAGCTTAACGTTGAAGGGGTGTCCGCCGCTCCAGCGCCGGATCGAATCGATTCCGTTGCGATGGGTGATCGCGCCAGCGAGGCCCATGTGCATCGAGTCCGCGATGAATCGAAGCGCATCCACGATATTGCTCTTTCCCGCGCCGTTGGGTCCTACTAAGACGTTGAAGGTGCCAAGCTCGGTGTGTACGTCCTCGCCGAGGCTGCGATAGTTGGATATTCGCAGACGGGTGATCATGCCAGTTACCTCGATTCAGGCCGCTCTCGGCCGCATCGGCTGCGGAGCAGCAATCAAGGATAGCCCATGCCCCCCACCTCAGGCTATGAGCCACTCCGGTCGGAGAGTTTGCCTCCGCTCAGGGCGCGGCGCAGGTCTGGGCGTAGAGGACCAGCGGCTCGGGGGGCAGCTCGCGGTCGGGAGGGACCGTGCGCTCCAGCATGTAGACGAGGGTGAGGCGGTCGAGGCGGTCGGCGGGCGGGTGCGCGGCGTCCCAGCGGCGGCAGAGGAAGCTGGCGAACAGGCGGCGGTGGAAGACGTAGACCGGACGGCGCAGGTTGGTGAGGTACTTGGTCCAGCGCGCGTCGCCGTAGACCGCGGCGAAGCTCGCCGGGCGCGACAGGTCGAGCGGCGCGTCGCGCCAGGCGTCCACCACGCGGCCGGAGCGGGTGCGCGCCGCCACCACCGGCCAGCCGTCGTCGGTGGGCGGCGCCGGCGTGAACATGTTCCAGCGCTGGTGCAGGGCGAGCGTCTCGGCCAGCCGGTCGGTGGCGGGAGGCAGGAGGGCGCCGAAGCGGCGCGGGTCCAGCTCGCGCAGGTTGAGCAGCACCACGTAGACCAGGAGGAGGGCCGCCGTGGCGCCGGCCAGGCGGGCGAGGGCCCTGCCGGCGGCGTGGAACCCGCTGCTCCCCGGGGCAGTGGCGCCGCGGCCGGCGCACCGGCGGCGCTGGACCTCGCCCTCCTGCCGCCTGTCGTTCCAGCGCTCCGGCCGCGCCCGCCGGTCCTGCCGGCCGCTTCGGCGCCAGCGGCCTTCGAGGTCATGGCGGTCGAGGGCGGCCATCGCCGGCCCCAGGCGGCCGGCGGCGAGACGCTCCCAGAGCCAGGTGGGGAGGAACAGCGACCAGGAGACCGCGCACACCCACGGGAAGACGCCGAGCCGGAAGGCGGGCGCGATGCCGCCGAGGTGGAAGAGGACGAAGGCGAGGACCACCAGGCTGCGCACCGGGCCGGTGCGCCAGGGGCTCCAGGCGGCCAGCGGACCCAGCAGCTCCAGGGCGAAGGCGGCGCGGGTCAGCACGCGGGTGAGGCCGGGGACGCGCAGCAGCAGGCGGCCCGCGGGGGTCGAGAGGTAGTCGAGGCGCAGGGCGGTGCCGAGCGCGGTGCCCTCCCCCAGCCAGGCCGGGTTCCACTTGAGCGCCGCCGTCACCCAGTACACCAGGCAGAGCTGCACCCGCGCCGCCACGCCCGCCACCGTCCGCACCTCGGCCGCGGGCGGCTCGCCCTGCCGCCCGGCGGCGCGGTCCTGCGACCAGCGCGCGCCGAGCGGCAGGAACATCGCCCAGAAGAGCATCATGCGCAGGATGCCGTCGCCGCCGTAGTCGACCGCCGGGTTGCGCGCCTGGAGGGCGAAGACCAGGTACCAGGTGAGGATGCTCGCCAGCCGGGTGCGGCAGCCCACGGCCATGGCCAGCGCCGTGACCGCGGTGACGCCGAGGAGGAGGGCCGGAAGCCAGGGCGCGCCGCACAGCATGTAGACCGAGAGGCTCGCCTCGTGCGGCAGCCAGACGAGGGCCGCCGCGCGCGGCAGGACGCCGGCGTCGCTGTAGTGGGCCGCGAGGTTCGGCGCCCGGGTGGCCAGGTCGCAGAGGACCACCAGGCCCAGGCCCGCCCGCAGCACGGCGAGCGAGCGCAGGTCGATGGCGGCGAGGCGCCCGAGCGCCGCGGCCACCGCGGCCACCGCGGCCGGCGGCGACAGGCGCTGCCGCCAGGGCCCGCCGCCGGCCCCTGCCGGC
>JASLEW010000941.1 GCA_030150965.1 Thermoanaerobaculia bacterium
TGCGGCCGGCGGGGGTGGCGGCGGCGACGGCGGTGGTCGGCGCGGTCGGCAGGGGCGGCGAGGTCGGCGGAAGCGCCGGGAGCGGCGCCGCGTCCACGGAGTCGGAGGACGGTCGGGGGATCGCTTCGCTCATCGGCTGGCCGCTCCAGGGTCGTGCAGCTCGGGATGGGTGCCGCCGCGCGCCATGCCGCCGGCGAGGCCGGCGGGAACGGCCTGGCCGGCAGGGACGGCAACACCGCCATCGCCGCGAACACCGCCAACCCCGCCAACACCGCCAACCCCCCCAATACCGTCGAGGCTGGCCAGGCACCCGGCGAGCAGCTCGCCCACCACATCGACGTTCGAGCTCTCGAAGAGCGACCGGTGGTCGCCGGGCACGGCGTGGGCCTCGACGCCGCCCAGGGCCCGCCAGCCCAGCGTCGGGTCGGGCTGCAGCGCCATGCTGGCGCTGCGGAAGACGGCGATGCGGCCGGCGAGCGGCGCCCCGGGGGCGAAGCCGCGCGCCGCCTCGAAGGAGGTCTCCATGACGCGGAAGTAGCGCCGGGCATCGGCCAGGCTGAACTCGCGCGGGATGCGCCGCAGCTCCCAGCCGCGGCTGAGCACCGTTTCGAGCTGTGCCTCGTCGGCCAGCCCGCGAAGCTCCTCGGCGGTGACCGGGATCTGCAGCTCGCCCGCGAAGTAGGCGATCACCTCCGCGCGGTCCATGCTCCCGAGCTGCTCGCGCAGGTTGGCCAGGCCGTCGAACATGGCGACGAAGGCGACCGTCTCGCCCAGGGCCTCCAGGCGGCGGGCCACCTCGTAGGCCACCAGGCCGCCCATCGAGTAGCCGCCCAGGTGGTAGGGGCCGCGCGCCTGGACGCTGCGGATGGCCTCGAGGTAGCTCGCGGCCATCTCCTCGACGGTGAGCAGCGGCTCCTCGCCGGTGGTCAGGCCGCGCGCCTGGAGGCCGTAGAACGGCCGCTCGGGATCGATGCGGGCGAAGCGGCGGACCAGCTCGACGTAGTAGAAGACGTTGCCCCCGGCGCCGTGGATGACGAAGAGCGGCGACTTGGCGCCGCGCTCCTGCAGCGGCACGAGCGAGGGGAACGGGCGCTCGGCGGGAGCGCGTTCGAGCAGCGCCGCCAGCCCCTCGATGGTCGGCTCCTGCACCAGCGCCGGCACCGGCAGCTCGCGCCCCAGGCGCTCGCGGATGCAGACCACGATGTAGATGGCGAGCAGCGAGTTGCCGCCGATGCGGAAGAAGCTCTCGGTGACGCCGATCGGATGGACCTGCAGGACCTCTTCCCAGATCTGCTGCAGCGCCAGCTCCATGCCGGTGCGCGGCGCGACGAAGGCGCTCCCCTCCTCCCATTCGACCTGCAGCCGGCCGAGCGCCCCACGGTCGATCTTGCCGCTGGTGGTCTGGGGCAGCCGGTCGCGCCGCACCAGCGCCGCCGGCACCATGTAGGCGGGCAGCGACCGGCCGAGCCACTCGCGCAGCTCGCCGGCCGCCGGCGCCGCGGCGCCCTCGGTCACGGTGAAGAAGCCGACCAGCTGCCGGCCGATGGGCGCCGGCTTGTCCACCGCCGCCACCGCCGCCTCGCGCACCGCGGGATGGCGGGCGAGCACCGCCTCGACCTCGCCCAGCTCGATGCGGAAGCCGCGGACCTTGACCTGATGGTCCAGGCGTCCCAGGAAATCGATCTCGCCCCCCGGCAGCGCCCGCGCCAGGTCGCCGGTGCGGTACAGCCGCGCGCCGGCCGCCGGCCCGCGGCCCGCCAGCGGGTGGGGAACGAACCGCTCGGCGGTCAGCTCCGGCCGCGCCAGGTAGCCGCGCGCCAGGCCGGTGCCGCCGATGTGCAGCTCGCCGGCCACGCCGATCGGCGCCGGCTCGCCGCGGCAGTCCAGGACGTGGACCTCGAGGTTGGCGATCGGCCGCCCGATCGGCACCGTCGGCCGCGCGCCGTCGCGGCAGGCCCAGGAGGTCACCTCCACCGCCGCCTCCGTCGGCCCGTAGAGGTTGTGCAGCTCGACCCCCAGGGGCTCTCCCAGCCGCGCCGCGAACCGCCGCGCGAGCTCGGCCGGCAGCGCCTCGCCCGAGGCCATCACCCGGCGCAGGCCGGCGCAGCGCCCCAGCTCGCGCTCCTCGAGGAAGGCCGCCAGCATCGAGGGCACGAAGTGCAGCGTGGTGATCCTCTCGCCCACGATGGTCTCGACCAGGTAGGCGCTGTCCTGGTGGCCGCCCGGGCGCGCCATCACCAGCTGCGCCCCGGCGGTCAGCGGCCAGAAGAATTCCCACACCGAGACGTCGAAGGTGAAGGGCGTCTTCTGCAGCACCCGGTCGTCCGCCGCGAGGCCGTAGGCCGCCTGTCCCCAGAGCAGCCGGTTGACGATGCCGCGATGGGTGTTGACCACCGCCTTGGGGCGGCCGGTCGATCCCGAGGTGTAGATGACGTAGGCCGCCTGGTCGGGCAGCGCGGCCGGCGCCGCCGGATCCGCGCCGGCCGCCGGCGCGCCGGCCGCAAATACGCCTTCCGCGACCGCGCCGCCCGCAACCGCGCTTTCCGCAACCGCGCCGTCCGACGGCGCGCCTGCCGGCGGCCCGGCCGCCGGCGTGCCCTCCGCCTCCTCCTGCCAGACCTCCGGCCCGAGCAAGAGCCGCCGTACGCCCTCGGATTCCGGGAGATGCGGCAGGCGTGGCAGCCGCCCGGCGAGGTGCGGCTGGACCAGCACCACCGCCGGCCGCGCGTCGGCGAGCTGGAAGGCCAGCCGCTCGGCCGGGTGGTCGGGATCGAGCGGCAGCCAGGCGCCGCCCGCCTGCAGCGCCGCGAGCATGCCCACCACCATCTCGAGCGAGCGCTCGGCGCAGATCCCGAC
>JASLEW010000944.1 GCA_030150965.1 Thermoanaerobaculia bacterium
CCCGCGGCCAACGCCGCCCCGGCGGCTGCCACATCGACGGCGCCCCCGGTCATCGCCGGGCCGACAGCTGCCGCAGCGACGGCGCCGGTGGGCGCCGCCGCCGCGGCCACCGGCCCCGACGGCGTGCTCGTCGCGCCGCTGCCGGCGGACATGCCGATCGCCGGCCGCTTCCGGGACGAGGTGCGGTGGCTGGCCGATCCGGAGCGCCAGGGGCGCGGCATCGACAGCGCCGGCCTGGCGGCGGCGTCGCGGTGGCTGGCCGACCGTTTCCGCGAGCTGGGCGCCGAGCCGGCCGGAGACGCGGCGGGCTGGTTCCAGAGCTTCGAGGTCGCGGTGGCGCTCGACGTGGACGCGGCGACCGCGGTGACGCTCGACGGCGTGCCGCTCGCCCGCGCGGCCTTCCAGCCGGCGGCCTTCTCGGCCTCGGCCGCCGCACCGGCCGGGAGCGGTGCCGCCGGAGCGCTCCCGGGCAGCGGCCGGGCAGGGCGTGGCGCCCCCGCCGCCGAGGTGGTGACGGCCGGTTACGGCATCGTCGCGCCCGACTTCGGGATCGACGACTACCGCGGCGTCGAGGCGCGCGGCAAGATCGTGGCGGTGCGGCGCTTCGCGCCGCGCACCGGGCCGCTGGCGGTGCCCGAGGCGGCGCGGCGCTTCGGCGACCTGCGCCAGAAGGCCTACAACGCCCGCGAGCACGGCGCGATCGGGCTGATCGTGGTGGATGCGCCCGAGGCCGTGGCCGCCGCCACCGCGGCGGGCGTGCTGCCTGCCGCCGAGAACGCGCCGCCCGAGGACGCGCCGCTGCCCGCTCCCCACGTCGATGCCGCCGCCGGCGCCGGCGACGCCGGCATCCCGGTGGTGCTGGTGACGCGGGCCGCCGGCGCCCGCCTGTTCGCCGCCGGGCCGCACCGCGCCGCCCTCGCCGTCGGCCTGCACCGCCGCACCCGGCCGGCCGCCAACGTGGTCGGCCTGCTGCGCGCCGGCGCGCCCGACCGCCTGCCGGGAGCGGTGGTGGTGGGCGCCCACTACGACCACCTGGGCCTCGGCGGCCGCGGCTCGCTCGCGCCCGGCTCCCACGAGCCGCACCTGGGCGCCGACGACAACGCCTCGGGCACCGCGGCCCTCCTGGAGGCCGGGCGCCTGCTGGCCGCCCGCCGGGACCGGCTGCGGCGCGACATCTACCTGGTCGCCTTCTCGGGCGAGGAGGAGGGGGTGCTGGGCTCCACCGCCTTCACCCGCCGGCCGCCGCACGGCCTGCGCCTGGACGACGTGGTGGCGATGCTCAACATGGACATGGTCGGCCGCCTGCGCGGCAATCAGCTGAGCGTGCTGGGCGGCGACAGCGCCGCGGAATGGCGGCAGCTGGTGCCGGCGGCCTGCGATCGCGAGCGCCTCGGCTGCAGCCTGGGCGGTGACGGCTACGGCCCGTCCGACCACAGCCCGTTCTACGCCGCCGGCGTGCCGGTGCTGCATTTCTTCACCGGCGCGCACGACGACTACCACAAGCCGAGCGACACCGCCGACAAGATCAACGCCATCGGCGGCGCCCGCGTCGCCATGCTGGTCGCCGACCTGGCGCGCGAGGTGGCGGCGCAGCCGGCGCGACTCACCTACCGGAGCGCCCCGGCGCCGGCGCCGGCGGGCGACGTGCGTTCCTACGGCGCCTCGCTCGGCACGGTGCCCGACTACGCCGGCGACGGCCGCCCCGGCGTGCTCGTCGGCGGCGTCCGCCCGGAGGGCCCGGCCGAGCGCGCCGGCATCCGGCGCGGCGACCTGCTGATCGAGCTGGCGGGCTCGCCGGTGCGCGACATCTACGACTTCATGTACGTGCTCCAGCGCTCGAAGCCGGGGGACAGGGTGAAGGCGGTGGTGGACCGCGGCGGCAAGCGCCTGGAGCTGGACGTCACGCTCGGCGCCAGCCAGAGCCCGCGCTGAGGCGGCGCCTGCCGCCGCCTGCACCTCGCGTGCGCCGCTCTGCCGGCGCCTCCGGCCGCTGCGGTCCCGTGCCTCGGCGCCGTCTGGCCGAGCCCGGCGGTACCCGGGGCGGCGCCCGGGAGGCGCGAGCCGCGAACCGGCCGCCGCCGGCCGCTGCTCCACCCGCCCGCCGCCGGCTGCCGCCCTACGGGATGAGCAGGACCTTGCCCGTGGTCTCCCGCCCTTCGAGCGCGCGGTGGGCCTCCGCGGCGTCGCGCAGCGGGTGCTCGGCGCCGATCCGCACGTCGAGCTTGCCGGCCGCGATCCAGGAGAAGAGGTCGTCGGCGCGTTGCAGCAGCTCCTCGCGGGTGGCGATGTAGTGGCCCAGCGTCGGGCGGGTCAGGAAGAGCGACCCCAGGGTGGCCAGGCGCCCCGGGTCGAAGGGCGGCACGGCGCCGCTCGACTGGCCGAAGATCGCCATCATCCCGCGCGGCGCGAGGCAGGCCAGGCTCTTGTCGAAGGTGGTGCGGCCCACGCTGTCGTAGACCACCTGCAGGCCGCGCCCGCCGGTCGCGCGCTTGACCTCGGCCGCGAAGTCCTGCTCGGTGTAGAGGATGACCTCGTCGGCGCCGGCCCCGCGGGCGAGCTGCGCCTTCTCGCCGGTCGAGACGGTGGCGAAGACGCGCGCGCCCCGCAGCTTGGCGATCTGGCAGAGCAGCAGGCCCACGCCCCCCGCCGCGGCATGCACCAGGCAGGCGTCGCCCGCGCCGAGCGGCCGGACGCTCACCGCCAGGTAGTGGGCGGTCATTCCCTGGAGCATCACCGCCGCCCCCTGCCGCGTGCTGACCCCCTCCGGCAGCTTGACTAGCCGCGCGGCGGGCACCGCCGCCATCTCGGCATAGCCGCCCTGCACGCCGCACCAGGCCACCCGGTCGCCCACCGCGACCTCCTGCACGCCCTCGCCCACCGCCGTCACCGTGCCGGCGCCCTCCTGGCCGACGGTGAACGGCACCGGCAGCTTGTAGAAGCCGGTGCGGTGGTAGACGTCGATGAAGTTGAGGCCGGCGGCCTCGATCCGCACCACCGCCTGGCCGGCAGCCGGCCTGGGGTCCTCGACCTCCTCGTAGCTCAGCGCCTCGGTGCCGCCCCACGCATGAACCCGTACCGCATGCATCGCGACCTCCTGGATGTCCTCCGGGTGTCCTCACCAGCCCGCCGGCACGCCGCTCCGGCGCCCGCCGGCGGCAGGCGCATTATCCCACGCCAAGGGTCCCTGCTACGCTTCGCCGGCGCACCTTGACCAGGTGTCCGGGTCTCCCGGACCGGCATTCGGGAGGAGGAGGGCAGGCATGCGGAGTCTCTGGGACGACAGGGAAGCGGCCGGCTACAAGGGCGACCTGGCGCTGCGGGTCTACACCTCGCGGCTACTCGGCCGCGACCGCACGCTGGTGCTGCACGGCGGCGGCAACACCTCGGTCAAGGTGCGCCAGGGAAACCTCTTCGGCGAGGAGGAGGAGATCCTCCACGTCAAGGGGAGCGGTTGGGACCTGGAGACCATCGAGGAGGCCGGCTTCACGCCGCTGCGGCTCGCCCCGGTGCGGCGCCTGGCCGAGCTGCCGGCGCTCAGCGACCCGCAGATGGTCAACGAGCTCGCCACCCTCAGCCTGCGGGCCGGAGCGCCCGCGGCCTCGGTCGAGGCGATCCTGCACGCCCTGCTGCCGCAGCGCTACGTGGACCACACCCATGCCGACGCCGTGATCACGGTGACCAACACCCCGGGCGGCGCCGAGCGGGTGCGCGAGATCTACGGCGACGCGGTGGTGGTGGTCCCCTACGTGATGCCCGGCTTCCTCCTCGCCCGCGCCGTCCACGAGCAGCTCGCGGCGCCGCCCGGCGGTACCGGCGGCGCGGGCGATGTTCGCAATGTTGGCGATGTCGGCGATGTGGGCGATGTCGGCGCCGCCTCCGGCCCGCACGGCCGGGTGATCGGCATGGTGCTCCTCCAGCACGGCATCTTTTCCTGGGGCGACACGGCGCGCGAGTCCTACGAGCGCATGATCCATCTGGTCGATCTCGCCGAGCGCCATCTCGCCGCCCGCAACGCTTGGGTGATCGATCCGGGCCCGGCCGCGGGCGGCGCCGCCGCCGGCGGCTCTGCCTCGGCGGCCGACGGGCCTGCTGGTCATGGCTCCGCCGCGGGCGGCGCCGAGGCCGGCGGCCTTGCCTCGGTGACCGCCGGGTCTGCCGGTGGCGGCTCCGCCGCGGGAGGCCGCGGATCGGCGCCTCCGGGGACGCCGGCCTTCGCCCTCTCGCCGGCCGGGGGAGGCGCGGCGCCGGTCGCTCCCGAGACCCTGGCCGCCCTGCGGCGCGAGCTGAGCGCGGCGGCGGGCCGGCCGCTCGTCCTCGCCGCGTGGCGCGACGAGCGCAGCCTGCGTTTCGTGCGCAGGCCCGACCTGGAACGGCTCGCCCTCCAGGGGCCGGCCACGCCGGACCACGTGATCCGCACCAAGCGCCTGCCGCTGATCGGGCGCGACGTCGCGGCCTACGCGGCGGCCTACCGCGCCTACTTCGATCAGCACGCGGCGGCGGCGCGCGAGCCCAAGACGATGCTCGATCCGGCGCCGCGCATCCTGCTCGACCCGGAGCTGGGGCTGCTGGCCGCCGGGCGTACCGCCGCCGACGCCGCCATCGCGGCGGAGATCTACCAGCACACCATGGACGTGATCGAGCGCGCCGACCGGCTGGGCGGCTACCGCGCGCTGCCGGCGAGCGACCTCTTCGACATGGAGTACTGGGACCTGGAGCAGGCGAAGCTCCGCCGCGCCGGGTCGCCGCCGCCCCTGGCCGGCGAGGTCGCCCTGGTCACCGGCGCCGCCTCGGGCATCGGCAGGGCGTGCGTCGAGGCGCTCCTCGCGCGCGGCGCGGCGGTCGTGGCGCTCGACGTGGACGAGCGCATCGGCGGCCTGTTCCCGCGCCGCGACGTCCTCGGCCTGCGCTGCGACGTGACCGCCGAGGAGGAGATCGCGGCGGCGCTATCCCGCGGCGCCGAGGCGTTCGGCGGCCTCGACCTGCTGCTGCTCAACGCCGGGATCTTCCCCGACAGCCGCAACATCGCCGAGCTGCCGCTGGCCGATTGGCGGCGGGTGATGGCGGTCAACCTCGACGCCAACCTGCTCCTTCTGCGCCGCTGCCATCCCCTGCTGCGCCTAGCGCCGCGCGGCGGCCGGGTGGCGGTCGTCGGCTCCAAGAACGTGCCCGCCCCGGGCCGCGGCGTCGCCTCCTACTCCGCCTCCAAGGCGGCCCTCCAGCAGCTCGCCCGCGTCGCCGCCCTCGAATGGGCCGCCGACGGCATCCGCGTCAACACCGTCCATCCCAACGCCGTCTTCGACACCGCCCTGTGGACCCCCGAGCGCCTGGCCGCCCGCGCCGCCGCCTACGGCCTCGACGTCGAGGCCTACCGCCGATCCAACCTCCTGGGGATCGAGGTGCGCAGCCGCGACGTGGCCGAGGTCGCCGTCGAGCTCTGCTGTCCCCTCTTCTCCCGCACCACCGGCGCCCAGATCCCAGTGGACGGCGGCACCGAGCGGGTGATCTAGCCGCGCGGCGGGGTGGTGTTCCCACCACACGCGGCGGTGGCTGGTGAGGGTTGAGCGATTCGGATAGACTAAGTTAGCTAAGGAGGGCGGCATGGGCGTCATCAACGTTCACGAGGCCAAGACCCACCTCTCGAAGCTCCTGGAGCGGGTGGCTCAGGGGGAGGAGATCGTCATCGCCAGGAGCGGCCGGCCCGTGGCGAAGCTGGTGCGAGTGGCGCAAGAGCCCCGCCGGCCGGGCCGGCTCAAGGGCCGGATTCGCATCGGCGCAGACTTCGACGAGCCGCTCCCGGCGGAGATCCTGGCTGCGTTCCGCGGAGAGAAAGAGTGAGGCTGCTGCTCGACAGCCACGTCTTTCTCTGGTGGCTCGCCGCGGATTCCAGGCTCAGGGCAGGGGCCAGAAAAGCGGTGGCCGATCCCTCGGGCATCGTTCACGTCAGCGCCGCGACGGTCTGGGAGCTCTCGATCAAGGCCACGCTCGGCAAGCTCGACCTCGGCGATGCGGACCTCTTGGAGCAGATCGAGGAGAACGACTTCGTCGAGCTCCCCATGACGGCGCGGCATGCGCTTGCCGCGGCAGCGCTGCCGCGGCATCACGACGATCCATTCGACCGCATGCTGATCGCCCAGGCCAGCCTCGAGGGCCTGACGATCCTCACCCGGGACCAGGCCTTTCGCGCCTATGAGGTCGCGGTCCTGCCGGCCTGAGCGCTATCGCCTTCGCCGCCGCGCCGAGGCGGCGGCGACGATGGCCAGGGCGGCGACCTGGACGGCGGGGATGAGGAGCAGGCCCGCGAGGTCGGTGCACCGGAAGAGCGCCGTGCCCGCCAGGACGCGGCAGAGGAGGAGGGCAGCGGCGTAGACGGCGGTGAGGAGGAGCCAGACGCCGAGCCATCTCATCCCGCCGCTCTCCGGTCCTTCCCGAGCCCTGGCCGGCGGCCTCGGTCAGCAGAAGCTTCAGCAATCTTTGCCGTGTCGCCTGCTCATCGGCAACCCCGGCGCGCTCAATGGAAGGCAACTTCCGGGCGGATACGGTGCTCCACCAGGTCGAGCGCTCCCTGCCCCTCGTTGACGAAGGCGTGGCGGAGCCCCGGCGCCAGGGTCAGCAGGTCGCCGGTGCGCAAGGGGAGGCTGGGCGGCGTCGCTCGGGCAAGCTCCGCGGCCGTGCCGAGGAGGATGCGGCCGGCGCCGGAGCGCACGTAGAGCGAGCCGGCGCGCTCCGGATCGTGCTGCACCGCCGTCTCGCCCCGCGGCTCGACGCGGAGCAGCGCCGCGACCACGAAGCCGTCGGCCAGGACCGTGCGCTCGCCGCCGGGGACCGCGACCGCCGGCAGCTCCTCGATGCCGGCCGCCGCCCGGCCGCCGCCGGCTCCTCCGGCGTGCTCGGCCGCGTCCCGCCGGCCGCC
>JASLEW010000951.1 GCA_030150965.1 Thermoanaerobaculia bacterium
GGAGCCGCGGCTCCGGGCGCTGCTGCCGCGGCCGGCGCCGGGGCGGCCTGGGCCGGCGGCGGCGCCCCTTCCTTCGCTTCTGCCACGTAGGCCTCCTTGTCGATGCGGGGAAAGATCGGTGCCGGCGCCGGCAGCAGGGCACCGGTCGGCGTGCCGCCCCAGGCCATGGCGTCGAGGCTCGTGGGGACCGGCGCGCCGATGGCGCGCAGCACCTGCTCGGCGGCCCGCGGCATCACCGGCAGCAGGCCCACGGCGACGATGCGCGTCGCCTCGAGCGCGTTCCACAGCACGCGCGCCAGGGCGGAGCTCTCGCCCTCGGCCTTGATCAGCTTCCAGGGCTCGCGCGTCACCAGGTACTGGTTGGCCTCGGCGAGCAGGCGCCAGAGGCTTTCGAGCGCGCGCTGGAAGGCCAGCTCATCCATCGCCGCGCGGTACTCGGCGGCGGCGCGCGCGGCGGCGGCCACCAGCGGGTTGTCGTCGCTCGAGCACGGCGGCGTGCGGCCGTCGAAGGCGCGGCGCGCGAGCGTCACCACCCGGCTCACCGTGTTGCCCAGGTCGTTGGCGAGATCGTTGTTGTAGCGGTCGATGACCGCCTCGTCGGAGAAGCTCGCGTCCTGGCCGAAGGCCATCTCGCGCAGCAGGAAGTAGCGCAGGCTGTCGGCGCCGAAGCGCGCCACCAGCTCGTCGGGGCGCACCACGTTGCCCGCCGACTTCGACACCTTGCGGCCGTCGCGCTGCCACCAGCCGTGCGCCCACACCGTGGTCGGCAGCGGCACGCCGGCCGCCATCAGGAAGGCCGGCCAGTAGACGGCGTGGAAGCGCAGGATGTCCTTGCCGATCATGTGCAGCCGCACGTCGCCGTGCTGCCAGAAGCGGTCGTAGAGCGGCTCGGCCGCGCCTCCCGCCGCACCGCCGGCCGCCGCCGCGTCACCGGCGCCGCCCGCCGCCGGCGACCCGAAGCCGAGGGCGCTGATGTAGTTGGTCAGCGCATCCAGCCAGACGTAGACCGTCTGCCCCGGCCGGCCGGGGAAGGGGATGCCCCATTCGAGGTTGGCGCGGCTCACCGACAGGTCGCGCAGGCCGGAGGCGACGAACGAGCGCACCTCGTTGAGGCGGCTCGCCGGCCGCACCACCGGCGGGTCGCTGGCGTACCAGTCGAGCAGCCGCTGCTGGTAGCGCGACAGGCGGAAGAAAACGTTTTCTTCCGATTTCCATTCGACCGGCGTCTCGTGCACCGGGCAGAGGCGGCGCACGGCCGCGCCGGCCGCCCCCGCCGCACCGCCGGCCAGCTCCTTCTCGGTGTAGAAGGTCTCGCAGGGCGAGCAGTACCAGCCCTCGTGCACCGCGGAGTAGAGGTCGCCCGCGGCATCGAGGCGGCGGATCATCTCCTCGACGCCGCGCCGGTGGCGCGGCTCGGTGGTGCGCACGAAGTCGTCGTAGGAGAAATCGAGCTTCGCCCGCAGCTCGCGGTAGTGGCCGACCACGCGGTCGGCGAGCGCGAGCGGCGTGATGCCCTCGCGCCGCGCCGCGCGCTCGATGTTCTGGCCGTGCTCGTCGGTGCCGGTGAGGAAGCGCACGTCCCCGCCCAGCAGCCGGTGGTAGCGGGCCAGCGCGTCGCAGATCGTGGTGGTGAACATGTGCCCGATGTGGGGCAGGTCGTTCACGTAGTAGATCGGCGTGGTGATGTAATAGGTCGCTCTGGCCATGGCGTCGCCGCCCCCGCTCGCACTCGTCCCCACCTTCTTCGCTGTCCTCCCCCGCTCCCTCTCACCGCTCCCCTTCCCTCGCTTCTCTTGCGCTTTCTTTTCGGCCTGCCGTCGTCTCGGCCCTGGCCGGCGGCTCCCCACCCGGCCGGCCGCGGCATTGTAGCAGCCGGGTCCCGGCGGCCCGGGCCCGCCGCCGCGGCCGGCGGCACAAGGCGGGGCGAGCCCGGCGGCACTCGGCGGGGCGCGGCCGGACTCCGGCCTCGCCGCCTCAGCTCGGCAGGCGGCTCTCGTCCGGCACCAGCTCCTCGGGGGTGAAGCGGTAGCGGTTGCCGCAGAACACGCAGTCCGCCTCGATGGCGCCGTCCTCCTCCGCCAGGTAGTCGCGGTCGTCCGCCGGCAGCAGCACCAGGTGCTGGCGCAGGCGCTCGCGGCTGCACCGGCAGCGGTAGCGCAGGCCGCGGGTCTCCTTGACCGCGGGCTCCAGGCCGGCGAGCACGGCGTCGAGGACCCGCTCGACGCCCCCCTCCTCGAGCAGCCAGCTGACCCCGGCGATGCCCGCCAGGTTGCTCTCCAGCCGCGCCACCGCCGCCTCGGGCGCGCCGGGAAGCACCTCGACGATCAGGCCCCCCGCCGCCGCCACTCCGCTCCTGCGCCCGAGCACGCCGACCAGCACCGCCGATTGGCTCTGCTCGCTCTGCCGGAGGTAGTGCGCCAGGTCGTCGCCGATCTCGCCGCTCACCAGCCGGACGTGGCTGTGATAGCTGCCGCCGTCGCCGAACTCGCGCAGCACCCGGAGGTTGCCGGCGCCCACCGCGTCGCCGACCGCGAGCTTGGTGTTGGGCAGGTCCGGCACCACCACCCGCGGGTTGCCGACCGTGGCGCGGATGTTGCCCTCGTCGTCCACCTCGACCAGCACCTGGCGCAGCGGGCCGTCGCCGCGGATGTCGAGCACCAGGCGGTTGGGGGTCTTGCTGGCCAGGCGCAGCAGCATGCAGGCGCCGGCCACGGCGCGGCCGAGCGCCGCCGCCGCCACCGGCGTCAGGTCCAGCCGCGCGCAGAGCTCGCGCACGATGCCGGTCACGTCGGCCGCCACCCAGCGCAGGGCGCCCTGGCCCGCCAGGCCGAGCACCAGCCGCGGCGCGGTGCTCCCGGCTCCGGCCACGCCGCCGGCGTCTTCCGATGCGGCCGCGGCGCTCGCTTCCGGCGTCACCCTGCCGGCGTCCTGATCTTCACGGTCTTCGTTGCAAGCCATCGTGTGGGGTGCCTCTCTGGCGGGCGCCGCGGCGCCCCAGCGGAGGTGCACCGGGCCGCGCCGGGAACCTCCGGCGCCGCATCAGC
>JASLEW010000061.1 GCA_030150965.1 Thermoanaerobaculia bacterium
GGCGGCGGCGCGGCGACCTGGTGGCCGACACGGGCTGGCCCTGCGCCGGGCTCGCGTGCCGGGCGGCGCCGGCCGGCGGCGCCGGCCAGGACTGGTGGGCCGCCCTGGCGATTCCGTGGACGGCGCTGGGCCTTGCCCGTACCGGGCCGGGCGCCGCGCCGCCGCCCGCGGTCTGGCGTGCCAACTTCTACCGCATCGAGCGCCCGCGCGGCGGCCGGACCGAGCTCAGCTGCTGGTCGCCCACGCTCACCGATCCCGCCGACTTCCACCGCCCGGAGCGTTTCGGCGTGCTGGAGCTGGCGCCCTGGCAGAGCTCGCCGGAGCGGGAGGCGCACCCGTGAGGCGTGAGGCGTGGCGGCAGGGGGCGGCGGCGGTGGCCGGACTCCTCGCCGGCCGGAGCCGGCCACCGATCGATCGGGGGCGATCCTAACAGGCGGTGCGCGGACAGCTGACCGTACAGATCTTCGTGTTGAGCCCGCCCGCGACCTGGGCGGCCTCCCGGTCGCTCAGCGCCAGCAGCGTTTCACGGTCGAGGGTCAGGGCCTTCACCTGGGCTTTCTTCATCGGTAGCTCCTCTTTCCGGCACGGCGCCCGCGGAAGATTCCGCAGCGCTTCATCGTTGACATGTGCGCTGAGGGCCGATCCGTGAGCCCGCCAGGGCGGCCTCCACGGTCCGGACGGAGCGGACGGCTATTCGTGGGCGGGGCGATCGGCTTCCGGCGGCTCCGGCCGCGGCCCCGCAGCCGATCGGGTCTCCCTCGCGGTCAGCAGTTGCCGGTGTTCTCGCATACCGGTGGCAGCGTCCAGGCGCCCGCGGCGGCCTGGCGCAGGCTCGGCGTCTCGAGGATTTGCAGGGACTCGCGCTTCAGGCTGATCTTCTGGCATAGCTTCTTCATCTCGGCCTCCTTCGCTGACCGCTCCCGGCAGGTCGGTCTCCGGTCGCCGGCGGGTCCACCTGGGGCGGCTGCCGCCCGGCGGACCACCTCTATCTTTTTGAGTGCCGGCGCGTGGGCAGATCGCGACCGCACCGCGGTGGGGTCGCAGGTGAAGCCGCCCCGGGCTCAGCGGGCCCGGAGAGCATCCAGAGCGAGGAGCGCGGGAAGCGTGGAAGCTCAGAGGTAGCTCAGCCAGGGCGCCTGACCGCGCCGCTTCACCTCGGCGAACCACCGGCAGAGCGGGTAGAGCGCGAGGACCACCGCGATCCATACCAGGTAGACCACCGGCAGATCGAAGCCCCAGCCGGGCGGCGGGGTGAAGGGGAAGCGGTCGAGGCTCGGCGATTGGAACATCCAGTGGACGTCACCGTAGCGCACCAGGCAGACGCCGACCGCGAGCAGGTGGATGAAGGGCATGTGCACCACGTAGTAGAAGAGCGGCACGCGGCCGAAGACGACGGCGGGGCGGAGCGGCGCGGGAGTCCCGCGGTCGAGCGCGGCGAGGAGCAGCAGGGCGGGTCCCAGGGTCATCAGGAGGAAGAGCAGCGACGGCGGGTACTTGACCGTGTTCAGGAAGGCGAGCGCCGTGCGCAGGGGCGACGCCTGGGGCGACCAGCGCAGGGCGTCGCCGTAGAGGTTGAGCGCCCGCAGCGCGAGGAATCCGGCGGTGAGGGCGATTCCGAGGCGCGTCAGCAGGACGCGGCGCCGCGCGGCCGGCCACTCGAACACCTGGCCCAGGACGTAGCCGGCGGCGGTGACGGCCACCCACGGGATCAGGGTATAGCTGACCAGCACCATCACCCGCGGCGTGGCGATCAGGACGCCCGGCACGTGCAGCAGCGACCAGAGCGGCGCCAGCGCACCGAACGCCGCCGGCCGCAGGCCGTCGACAGCGTTGTGCAGGGCGATGGTGGCGGCGGCGAGCGCCCCCGTCACCCGGATGGGCAGATGGATCAGCCCGGCGAGCGCGATCATCGCCCAGCCGAGGGCCCACAGGACGGTGATGATCGTGACCCGGTAGTCGAAATTGAACTGCAGGCCGAAGCAGCGCACCACAAAGAGATCGAGGAAGAGGAGCCAGGCGCCGCGCAGCAGGAGGAAGCGCGACAGCTGCGCCTTGGAGCGTTGGCGCAGCGCCAGGAAGGCCCCCACCCCGGTCAGCAGGAAGAAGACGGGCGCGCAGAAGTGCGTCACCCAGCGGGTGAGGAACAGCGCGGCGCCGGCGCGCGTCAGGTCGGTCGGATTGATGCCGGGGTGCCCGAAGAAGTCGCGCACGTGGTCGAGCGCCATGAGGATCATGATCAGGCCGCGCAGGGCGTCGATCGATTCCAGCCGCGGCTGGGGCGCAACGGCCGGAGGGTGCGACGGCGCGGCGGACGGCATGGCGGACGGCAGGCTGTTCAAGGGCGGCCTCCGGGGGACAGGGGCATGGCTCCGGCGGCAAGCCTGCCGCATCCCCCCGGCGGGAGGCTATTCTCCGCCCTTCCGCGCCGGTGCCCCGCGGGCGAAGGCCGCCGGAGGCGGTCGCTCCCCGGCGCCTGGCTCGAAGCGTCGGTCCGATCCGCTGCTCCGTGCCCCGGTCCCTCCTGCGGCCTTGGCGGGCCGGCGTCCGTCTGCCGGCCGGCGGCAGCTGGTCAGTCATTCAGCGACAGCGACCGATTGAGCTCCTTGAGCGCCCTCACAAAGTCCACCGGGGTCTTTTCCGAGGACGCGGTGGGCGTCTTGAGGTCGGTAATGAGCCGCGCCACCTGGTTGCCGAAGGCAGTGCAGTCGCAGGAGCCAAGGACGAATCGCCTCGCGTTCCATTTGCTGCCGAGGTCAACGATCCTCTTCGCCTCTTCCTCTGTGATAGCAAATCTGACGCTCTCGATCGGCCGCTGGAGCGCGGTGCGGCTCGGTTTCGGAAAAGCCGCGCAGTCGCCGTTGCGCTCATTGGCTTTGCAGCCTGGCCCGTAAACGGTCATCGACTTGGTGCCATTGAAGCTGTAGAAACTGAAGCAACCAACATCGGCGCCCTGCGCGTCGGTGAGGCAGATGAAGGGATCACCTGCCTTCCAGCTTTGCCATTTCCAATCGTTCTTCGCCAGGAATTCGATGGCGGGGCCTGCGGCGGCCTTGTCGCCAACGGCTCCCGCCGCCGGGGCTGGCGCGGCTGGTTGCTGGGCGGCGGCCCCCGGACCGCCGAGGACGGCGACGAGCAGCGCGGCAATGGCCATGGCTACGGTAGGGATCCTCATGACCTCTCCTTTCCAACGTGTCCTTTTCAACGTGATCTCGGCTGCGCGCTCGGCCGCGGCGCCGGGCGTGCGCTCGGTTGCAGGGCGACCGCGTGGTGCGGTCTCATGGTGGGATGTCCGCGAGCACCGTGCCGTGCAGGTGCAGGAGGCGCGGCAGCGTGAGGCCCGGACCCGGTTGCCCGCTCCGCACGGCGCTCAGGAAGGCGCGCAGGTCCAGAGGGTCGCAGCCCGCGACCGGGACGGCGGCGAGGTGGGCCGCGCCGCGGCTGCCGCGCACCACGATCCGCGACTCCTTGGCGCTCGCCTGACCCGGTGCGCCGCGGTCGGCGGTCAGGGCCAGGGTGAGGGCGCGGCGCCTGCCGTCCTGGCCCTCCAGGTCGAGGTGCAGCCGTCGGTCCATCCACCGCCCGGGCAGGCAGCCGGGGCCGCCGACGGCGAGCGAGCGCACGATCGTGCCGCCCAGCACCGCCTCGGCGAAATCGGCCTCGTCGACCAGCTCATGGAGCAGCTCCGCGGCTTCCGGAAGGCGCGGCGAGCGCAGGCGGGTCTGCACCACGGCGCTGCCGGCGCCGTGGCCGGTCCCCACCACCGCCCGGGTGGCCTGGCTGGCGAGGGCGAAGCGGTGGGCGCGGGCGACGTGCACCTGGACATGGCGAAGGCCGGCCCGGGCGGCCAGCTCCCTCAGCGAGGTGCTGTCCAATGGCCAGGGACGCAGCAGCAGGACGTGCTTGCCGGTCTCGGCGGCCGCCAGTGCCAGCGCCAGCTGCTCCGCGCCCGCCGCCGCAAGCACCACGGCCGCGACGGCGGGATGGCGCAGCAGGTGCGCCGGCTCGCGGGTGAGGAGGGGCGGATCGGCGGCCGCGGACCCGCCGGCGGCCAGCCGCTGCAGGACCGCTGGGTCGCGGTCGCAGAGCGCCACCAGGTGGACCTCGGGCAGGCTGCGGCAGAGGGCGAGAGCGGCGGCGCCGCGGCCTCCCAGGCCGATCAGGCCGAGGCCCGCCGGCTTCCCGCCGGAGCACGGCAGACGGAGCGCGGTTGCCGCGCCCAGCGCCGCGCTCCACCAGAGGAACTGGCGGCGCGACAGCAGCGGCCCGGTGGGCGCTGCCCGCGTCATGAGGTGCGGCCCGGTGGCAGCTGGTTGCATGGCTAGCTCCCGGTGTGGATCGAGAAGAACCTCGAGATCCGCACGATGCGGCAGCGCAGGGCGTCGGGGTGGACCTCGCCGCCCGGCGCATCGGGACGCGAGGTATAGGAGGCGGCATCGAAGAGCGCCTGCCAGAAGCCGTCGCTGCACTCGATCTCGGGCTGGCGAGGGCTCTGCACCTCGAGCCAGCGCAGGCGGAGCCGCTGCGCCGGCCCGGGCGCCAGGGCCAGCTCCGCGGTCTCGTCATCGGTGCGCAGGAGCCCGGGGCCACCCGGCCACCAGACGCCCACGTAGGCCTCCTGGTTGGGCCGCCCGGCGAAATCCCTCAGCTCCCGGGTCACCACCGCATAGAGGTAGAACGGCGGACGGCTGGGCCACGGCGTCAGAGTCTCGCAGGTGAGCGTTCCCTCCCGTTCCAGCGTCACCTTGGGCAGCGGCCCCGGGAACCAGTCCTCCTCGACGCGGTTCAGGGCCGGCAGCAGCTGAACCCAGAAGGGCGGCGACCAGTCGCTCAGCCGGTCGCTCGGCCCTGAGCCGTCCGGCCCCTGGGTGCGCAGCCGCCTGGCGAACCGGAGCTTGAAGAACCACCAGGCGAGATCCGGCTTGGAATTGCCGATCCTCCCCTCCTCGCAGGCCCGGATCTCGGGCGGCGCCAGCAGGAAGGAGGAGGCCAGGAAGCGCGGCGCGATCGTCGTCCGGTCGCGGGTGTGCCCGACCGCTCCCGCCATCCGCGACAGGTCGATGTCCAGGCCGTCCACCGGCAGGGCGCCGGACCAGCTGCCATCCGGGTCCGGCATGCTGCCGGGAGTGTCCGGCGCCAGCTCCAGGGCTTCGGCCGCGCTGCCGCCGGTCACGATGGGGTCGGTGCCCGCCTGATGGTAGAGGCCGGCATGGCTGTCGGGCGCGCTCACCGTCATGACCTCGACCGCCAGCTCCTCGGCCAGTCCGCCGACCTCGTACCAGGGGCCGTCCACCGCCACCAGGAGGCCCGGCCCGCGGCCGGGGGCGGCGGGATCCTCCTGGGTGAGCGGCAGGACGAGCTTGACCTTCGGTGCCGGGATCACGCCGCGGAAGCGGCAGGGGACGAAGAGCCGGCGCCAGCGCGTCGCGGTCGTGCCGTCCCGCGCGTCCAGGAAGCTCTGCTCCTCCGGCAGGACGCCGCGGTAGCGGCTCCAGATCCGTGCCGAGAAGCGGTGGTGGAGGGCGCGGAAATCGCCGCCGGGGACCGCTGCGCCGAGGTCTTCCTCGTAGAGGAAGGACGCCGGCTGACCCTGATCCGGACGGTCCGTCCGCTTCATCGGCAGCTGGCGCCGCTCCTCGTCGCTGCGCTCGCCGAACTCGGCCATCTCGAAGCCGAGGTAGCGTCGCAGCTCGGCGTCGGGGGCGCCGGGTTCATCGGCAGCATCGGGAGCACCCGGCGTGCCGGCGGTTCCGGCCGCGCTTGGCGCGCCGGGCCTCGGCGCCTGCCGCGCCGGCAGGTCCGGATGGTCCGCCGGCGGCCGGCCGCGCCAGCTCCAGACCTGGTGCATCAGGTCGGCGCGGTCGATCAGCGGGTGGATCAGGGAGAACTCGTCCGCGGAGAGGTCGAGCGCGACCTCCAGGCTCCCCTTCTCTGCCCGGGAGCTGTCCGGGGTCAGGGCGCGCCACAGCGCCTGGCGCAGCGGCTGCCGCTCGGCCGGGTCGAGCCACAGCGGCTGGACGACCTCGATCAGCAGGTGCCAGGGCGAGGTCAGGTTCAGGTGCCGGTCGCCGACGACCTGGGTGCGCACCGCCTCGCTGCGCCGGAAGCGCTTCTCCGCCTCCTCGGCGAGCACGGCGTAGACCGTGAGGCGGTAGAGCCTTCCACAACCGGATAGGCTCCGGCCGCCGACCTTGACCTCCAGCAGCCCGTCGCCTCCGACCATGCCCTCGACCGCAATGGGGGAGCGTTGCTCGCTCCGCAGGCACGGTGTCGCCTGCCGCCAGTTGGAGTACTCATCGGAGATCGGCACCGCCTGGGCCTTGCCCGGGCCGGTCGACGCCCCGCGGCCGGCTTTGAGGCCGATCTTCGCCTCCAGTCCCTGCCATTCGCGGGTCTCGCCGGTGGGCGAGAAGCTCACCAGCTCCGCCCAGAGTCCGTCCACCGCCGGGTCGTCGAGGAAGACGCCGGCGGCCGCGGCATCCAACCGGACCCTCCGGGTCTCGCTGGAGGTCGCGGCGTGGTGGGCCAGCTGATGGAAGCTTCGCCAGATGAACCTGCGGCGGTCGCGCGGAGCCTCCGGCGCCACCCACCGGTCCCAGGTCCGCAGGTCGGTCGTGGGGCTGCCCAGGGCGATCGAGAAGCGATTGCGGACCTCGACCCCGCGGCGGAGCGGCAGGTTGGCGGTCCCCATCAGCAGCAGCGGCGTCCCCGCGAGGATGGAGTCGCCGGAGGTCTCCGCACCGAGGTGGCGGAGCAGCGGGTCGCGAGGCGGCAGCAGCATCTGCGGCCGCAGCTCGCGCAGGCGCGGCGCCACGCCCGGCGGCACCGGCGGCAGGCCGTACGGAACGTCGGGACCGTCGGGACCGGCGCCGGCTGACTCCGGCGGCGCTTGACCCGCGAGGCGCAGGGCGCCAACCGGCGCCTCGCGCAGGTAGTTGAAGGTCCGGACATGGCCCAGGGGGGCCCCGTTCGTCTGCTCCGGCAGCTGCAGGCCCCACAGCGCGGTGTCGCCGCAGGTGAGCTCCTTGGGGAGGACGCCCGCGTTGCTCACCAGGAAGGGCAGTACCTCATACTCGCCGCCGAAGACCAGCTCCGGCAGCTTGCCGACGGAGGGCTCGCAGTGGCTGAAATCCACCAGCGGCTCGTCGAGCGTGGCCACCGCCGCGGGGTCGGGACGGATCGACGCGCCCGCCACCCCGGGTCCGGCCAGCGGGCCCGCGGCGGAGAGGGGTTGGTTGTCATAGGTGAGCGTGGGCGCGCTCAACCCGCCCTGGTAGGCGAGCCGCGACGGCAGGAGCACCGAGTCGCAGAGCGCCTTGCTGCCCACCCACGGCCGGGCCAGGTTCAGGCAATGCCATGCGGGATCGCCCTTGCGGCGCATCAGCAGCGCCACCCCCTGGATCTGCTCGAGCAGGTCGTCGTCCTCGCGGTCCAGGCTCAGGCCGTCCACCTGCACGGTGAGGCCCTCGGTGGTGCGCGGCGCCGGGCCGCCGGCCTCATCGGGAAAGATGACCCGGGCGATCTCGCAGGCCCGCTCGTCGCACCAGGAGGCGTCGAGCTTTCGCAGCTCGCGCCATCCCGCAATCCGGTCCTTGTCGCACCGGAGCTGCTCGGTGAGGAGATCGCGCTGGGCGGAGAGCTGCGCCGGGCTCCGTGGCCCGAAGACGATCTGAACCAGGTCGTTGCACTCGCTGCCGACCCCGGCGCGCAACAGTTCGTGGGCGAGGTCGAGGCTCGGGTCCGGCGGTTTCCCGACAAAGGCCTCGGCCAGCGTCTTCGCCTCGTCCGGCAGCTCCTTCTCCTTCGCCTTGGCGTCCCTGCCGCCCTCGTCGACCCACCATCGCTCCCAGGCGCTCCGGAACACGGCCAGGATCACGTCCGGCGAGGCCAGCTGGCTGATCAGGGTGTCGAGCTGGCTGACCGTCTCTACCAACGTCAGCCGAGAGGTCAAGCCCGGAGCTCCCTCACGGCCGGTCCTGTCCGCCTCCTCGTCGGCCTTGTCGGCCACGAGGGCGACGACCGCCGGCGCCCTGCCGGTAGCATCGAGGGCGCAGGTCACCCAGCGGCACCACGGAGCGAGGCTTTGCTCGCTGCGGGCCTGGTGGAACCAGGAGGAAGCGGCTGCGTCCAGGGCGTCGGCGGCCTTGATGCTGAAGGGCTGCTTGGGGGTGCTCCAGGCCGCCGCCAGCCGCCGCAGCAGGCGTCCGCCGAGGAAGCCCCCGCCGAGCGCCGGCAGGGTGTGCAGGCGCAGCTCCCGCAGCACGAGCTCCGCGGCCTCACCGTAGTGATTGCGCCGGTCGACGCTGCCCACCTCGCCGTCCGGCGGCTCGCGCAACCAATCGAGAACGGCGCGGGCAAGATCCAACCGCACGGTCAGGCGGTCTTCGAGGCCGCTCCGCCAGTCGCCCGCCGTTCCGTCGCCCAGGCCGTCGCCCGGTGTGACCCACAGCGAGCCCATGTCGAAGAAGCAGCCCTTCCTGCACTCCGGCGGCGGGAGGTTGGCCTGCGCCGCGATCGACATGAGCTTCTTGCCGACCGGCACCTGGCCGTAGCTCATGAACGCGGTTTTTTCCTTGCCGTCGAGATGGATGTCGAGCACGGGGGTTTGGGGATAGAGCCACCGTTCCGCGCCGGGGTGCGGCCTGTCGGAGGGATGCGGACGCCGGCTGATGCGGAGGACCGGAGCGGCGGCGAAGCGCGTCTTCTCGGGCACGCACGCCGGCTGGTCGAACAGCCAGCACAGGCCGAGCGCCTGCGGCAATGGCCAGGGCAGGTGGGCGAGGTGGGCGAGCAGTCCCGGCCAGGGGCGGCAATCTGGATCGACGGGAGTTTCGACCGGCCATCGCCAGGGATTCCGCGTGCCGCCGTCCGCTCCCCTGCCGGCCTGCTCGGCGAACAGGCAGAACCGCTCGGCCAGGCGCTCGCGCAGCTCGTCCAGCCCCTGAAGATCGATCGCCCGAGCCCTCTCGACCGGGACCGTGCCGGCGTCCTGCCACGTCCCGTCCGCGGTCTCGAAGTAGACCTGGACCTGCCGGATGGACAGGAGCTGGTCAAGGTTGCTGCCGGTGGACGAAACCCTCCAGTTCCAGGGCTGGAGGAAGCGGCTGAGGAACGGGCTCTCGGCGGCCTGTCCCGCGGTGAAGGGCGCGTTCTTGTCCAGCCCCACGGAGAGGACCATGCCAATCCTGGGTCTCCCCCGGCCATGGGCGGCAGGCAGCCGCTCCAGAGTGGGCAGCACGATCAGGTCGGATCGGGGAGGCATCGGATCGGGCGTGGGCATGGGGATCTCCGCGCGGCTCTAGCTGTCGGAGGGGCCGGTGAGCATGCAAAAGTAGGCGTCGATGGCGTCGTTCAGCAGCTCCGGATCGAGTCCGGGCCCGGCCGCGGCTAGCACCGCCTCGCCGGCCGGGAGGGTGCCCCCGAGCTGGGCGACGCGGGCGACCGGCCGCGGGCCCCAGAGGGCCCCCTGGCGGGAGGGGCCGGCCGACGCCAGGGTGTAGCTCACCGACTGGTGCACCTCCAGCGTGTAGCACCAGCAGATCTTGATGCTGATCTCCAGGCTGCCGGTGCCGACCAGCGCGCCGCCCTGATACTTGCCGGTCAGGCTCAGCACGATCGAGGCGGAGGCGATGGCCAGCACCGAAACCGAGCCGCGGATCATGAACAGCAGGCCCACCGCCAGGCCGCCGCCGCGGCTGCTGTCGTAGGACGCCGTCACGCCGACGTAGACTGCGACGCCGCCCTGGATGGGGCCGAGCGCGATGGCCAGGCTCGCCGAGGCGGCGATGGCCATGTCGGCGGTGGCGGCGATGGCCATGTCGGCGGTGGCGGCGATCCTGCCGGTCTCCGGGAAGTAGCGGGCGCCGGCCTCGAGGTATCCCGCGCCGCCGAGGATGAAGATGGTCAGGTTGAAGGGCGCATCGTGGCGCGCCAGCGAGGCGGTGACGCCGATGTTGAACCCGCGGTCGGCACCGGTCCCGGCGCCGTAGCGCAGCGCCAGGGAGGCGCCGAGGCGCAGGCCGGAGAAGCCGAAGGCGCCCAGCTGGGTGTCGGGGATCGGCAGGTCGAGGGTCGAGACGAAGCCGTCGCCGTCGTGGCGGAGGGTGACGCCGCCGGGCGAGAGGGTGGTCAGCAGCGCGTTGATGAACTCGAGGGCGTCCGACAGCTTGACGTTGCGCGGCTCGACCTGGAAGTGCAGGTGCCCCTGCTCGTCGAACTCCAGCAGCGTGGACCTGAAGGTGATCAGCACGAAGTTGGCGATCTGCAGCTTCCAATCGCCCTGCAGGCTGCCGTTGACGCGGCGGGTGACCGGTGTGGCGCCGCCTCCGGCGCCGGCCGGGACGCCGCCTTCGACCCGGGTCTCGGCGTGGAAGTGGGGGGTGTCGATCGCCACCGTGAGCGGCCCGAGGGAGAACAGCTGCTGCGTGCCCGTGATGTCGAAGTCGGCGGTGACGCTCACCCAGGGCTGCCGGGTCTGCGGGTCGATGCCGTGCCGCACCTGGATGCGGTCGTCGAGCTGCCCGGGCTGCCCGAGCGCCGGCATCTTCAGATTGGCGAACATCCCCTGGAGCGGGATGCCGGCGATATTGGGCAGGAGCGCGGAGAGATCGAAGCTCTGGAGCGCCGCCGGGATGAGCTGGGTGCCGATCTGCACCACCGGCAGCGCCACGCCGACGGGCTTGAGGGAGGCGAAAGCGGCAGCCTCTTGCGCGGCGCGCGCCACGACCGGCGTGACCCCGACGACGTCGAGGTCCGGATGGTAGAAGAATGCGATCTGCCGGCGGTCGAAGCCGAGGCCGGAGACGGTGGGGGCGTGGCCGAAGGCGCGCACCAGGGCGAGCCCCTCGGCGGCCACGGACTCGGTCTGGTTCAGCAGCTTGCGCGCCAGCCGCACGGCCGGGCCGAGCTCGCCGTCGAGATGCGCCACCAGCGCGTCGCGCTGGCGCTCGAACAGCGACCGGACCTCGGCCAGCCAGGTGTCGGCGCCGAGCTTCTGCCCGAGCTCGCTCCCGAGCTCGTCCAGCAACCGGTTGAGCTGGCGTTGCAGCGCGTCGCAGGCGCTCTCCTTGACCTCTGTGAGCAGGCCTTCGAGCTTGTCGGCTGGCGGCAGCAGCTGACCGGCCTCCTTCCAGAAAACTTTCGTGTCGGTCCGGAGGCGACCCAGCGCGCCTTTCAGATCCTGCGTCAGCTTCTCGCCGGCCGAGCTGACCGCGCTCTCCCAGGCCGCGCGCAGGGCGTCCGCCGCTGGGGCCTCCCCGTCGAGGGCCTTCCAGATCTCCGCCTGGATGGAGCAGCGGAGCTCCGCAATGAGGTCCTGCTGCTGGCCGGCGGCCTGCCGCAGCCGGTCCTCGGCCTGCGCCGCCAGAGCCTGCAGCTCGGCCAGCCCCGCCGAGAGGTCGCTCGCCTTGGCCCTGAGGGCGGCGAGCCGGCCCTCGGCCAGGGACTGCAGCTCCGGCGCGGTGCGGCGGCGCAGGCTTTCGACGTTGGCCAAAGCCGCCTGGGCGAGGTCGTGCGCATCGCCGATCGTGCACGCGTCGATGCGCTCCAGCA
>JASLEW010000953.1 GCA_030150965.1 Thermoanaerobaculia bacterium
CTGCCGGCGGTCACCGCCGCCGTCCCGGTCCCGGCGGGCCAGGGGGCCCAGCCCGCCCGGGCGCCCGCGGGGGATCCGCCGGAGCGCAGGACCGGGACGGCGGCCCCGGTCCCGGCGGTCGGGCGCCATGGCGCGATGCTCAAGATCGCCGCCGGCGCGGCCGGCGCCGGGCTCCTCGCCGGAACGTTCTACTTCATGCACCTCGGGCCGGATGCGGCGCCGAACCCGATACCGGTCGATCCCAAGGCGGACGTGACGACCTCTCTCGCCACGCAGCTCACCGCACCGGAGCCTCAGCCAGTGCACCGCCAGACCCGGAAGAGGGACGCCAGGGGCACCACGGACAGATCCATCATGGCGGTCCCGAACCGGCAGCCGGATCAGCTGAACCCCCCGCCCAAGCTCCCACCGACGCCGGACAACAAACCGGACACCAGGCCGCCGGTCAAGCCCGTGGAGGCCCCTGCCCCCGCCGCCGATCTCTCCAAGCTCTCGGCGCAGGCGGCGATCTCGCAGCGCGACGAGGGCGGCCTGCAGGTGACGGTGACCTTCCGCAACGCCGCCGACCTGCCACTGGCCGCGGTGCTCGACCTGGAGAGCGCCGAGCTCAGCGACAACCAGGGGCAGCGCTACCAGGCGCTGACCTGCGACCTGCCGGCCAGGGGCGCCACCCGGCTGCTCGACCTCGCGGCCGGCAGCTCGGCCGTCGCGCATTTCAATTTCGGCATGCCGAAGCTGGGCAGCAAGCAGTTCAACCTGGCGCTGGCGACGGACGACGGGCGCCGCATCCGGGTCGGCGGCTCCCCTCTGACGCTCCCCTGACGCTCGGCGGCCCACCCCGAGCTGCCGCTCCTGGTGGGCCGTCAAGCCACGCTGCGGCGGTGGCCAGGAAGAAGCGCGTTCAGCGGGTCTGCGAGACGTCCAGGGCGGCGCACTCCGGAGGCGTCGGCACCGGCACCGGGGGCGTCGCCAGCTCGACGCGGTCTCCCGGCTTGATGCCATCGCACCCTTCGACGACCCGCGCCACCGAGAAGGCGGTCTGCACCGCGATGACCTCCAGGGTGCCGATGCCGCGCAGGTCCTCGCCGAGGATGGTGCCGCTCTCGCGGTCCCGGATGATCCGCCGCACCTCCTGCACGATCAGCTTGGTCTGCGGCACCATCCCCTGCTGGCTGCCGGCGTTGATGAAGACGTCGGCCTTGGCGACCTCGACCACGCTCCCCTTCCACTTGCGGTTGCGCAGGAACCTGGCGATCTCGAACGCCGCCTTGTTGGCGCAGGCGCTGACCGCGTAGCCCACGGGGGTCTTCTCGACGGTGGTGCCGGAGTCGCCGGTGAGCCCCAGGGCGAAGCTTCCCTCGCCCAGGCGCGCCCGCTGCAGCGTGGTGTAGAGGATCTGGCCGTTCGCCACGTCCACCAGGGAGAAGACGATGGCGACCTCGGATTCCTTCTTGGAGTAGCCGATCTTCAGCGAGGAGAGCGCGGAGAACGGCCCGCCGCCCTGGTGCTTGCCCGAGATGCCGCCGCGGTTCGGGTCCCACTCGTTGACCGTGCCGTAGATCAGGTACTGCGCGCCGAGCGCCTTGCCAGCGTTGACGATCGACGTCGGGCTGGGCTCGAACACGTCCTTGCGCGTCTGCTGCTTCTCGATCTCGGCGATCCGCTTCTGCTCGATCACGTCGAAGCGCTTGGTGTTGTAGAGCGCCACGGTGAGGATCTCCTGGATGCCCGCGACCGGCACCTCGATCTTGCCGCCGTTCTGGTCCTCCGCCTCGGGCGCCTTGTTGAGCACCTTGAGCACCCCCAGGCGGATGCGCGGCCCGTCGTAGTCGGTGAAGCGCAGGCCGAGCCAGTCCTGGTCGTGTTCGGCGTTCATCGTGTCGCGCACCGGCGCGATACCGCCCTTGGGACTCTGGAAATAGGCCATCACCGCGCGCTGCTTCACGCAGGAGTCGATCGGCCCCTGATTCCCCCCGCCCTCGCCGCGGTGAAACAGGTCGCGGAAGCCGTCCGCGCGGACGGCGGGCCCCTGCATCATGGCGGCAGCCGTGCACAGCGTTACAATCCCCCAACGGTAACTCATCGAATCCTCCCTTCCCGAGGCGGTCCGGGCAGGGCGCTTCCCCCGGCCGCATGCCGGCGGCAACGCGCCATGACCGTACCCTTGCCTCATCGAGAGACACAGGAAGGGAGCGCTTGTTGAGCATCGAGTCAGAATTCCGCCAGCAGGTCCGTCGATCGTCGCGATGGCACCAGTCAACGAGCACCGGGAGAGAGGAAACATGGTCACGAACGGCAGCGGGTTCCAGCGGAGGAGTTGGTACGGATGGGCGGCGTGGCTGCTCCTGGTCCTGGGAGTGGTCTGGCTCGGCACCAGGCCATCACGGTCCGGCCAGGCGGCGGTGGCGCCGCTCAACGAGGCGTCCTGTGCGCCCGCCTGCTATCCGGCGCGGGTGCTCGACATCGCCGCCGACGGATCGTCGCTGCGGGTGCGCCAGACGCTGGCGCCCGGTGAGCCGGCGCGGGACCTCCTCGTGGGCTCCAAGGAGCTGCGCGCGCGCCTCGATCCGGCCGGCAAGGCGGACGACGGAGTGCGCCGGGGGGACCTGGTGCTGGTCACCGAGAAGGCGCCCGCACCCGCCGCCGGCGCCACCCTCGGCGCCCTGGAGGTGGAGAGGATGGAGGTGCAGGCGTCCCAGAGGTGGCTGGCCCTGGCCGGCGCCGCCCTGCTGCTGATCCTCTTCGCCAGGGTGGCGCTGGGCAAGGGCATGGCCGGCTTGATCCTCGGCCTGGACCTGCGGATGAGCAATTCGAAGGTCCAGATGGCGGTCTGGTTCGGCGTGGTGATGGTGAGCTATCTCGCCGCGCTGTGGCTGCGGTTCTGCTACAGCGGCAACCTGCTGCTCGGCGCGGTCAGCGTGCCCACCAACCTGCTCAGCCTGTCGGGGCTGAGCGCGCTCACCTTCGCCGGCGCGAAGACCATCACCCAGAGCAAGCAGAACGCCCTGGCGGCGGCGGGGATGATCACCTCGATGAAGCAGCCGGCGAAGCAGGGGGAGGCCGGGCTGCAGAACCTGGTGCAGGACGACAGGGGCCACGCCGACATCGGCGACTTCCAGATGCTGCTCATCACGGTGGTCGCGGCGCTCACCTACCTGGTCCAGATGTTCCAGTACCTGGGCGTGCTCGACCTGCATGCCACCGTCTCGCTTCCCGACGTCGACAGCACGTTGCTGGCGGCCTTCGGCCTGGGCCAGGGCGCCTACCTGGCGAAGAAGGCCGCCTCCGGTCCCGCCGTCCCGCCGGCGCAGGGCACGCCGCCGAACGCGGCCGAAGGCGCCGCGCCCCCGCCCGGCGGCGGCGCGAGAGACCTGGCGTCCCCGGCCCCCGCGGCGCCGGCAGAGGCGGCGGCGGCACCGGCGGCCGATCCGGCGGGAGGCGGCGTCCTGGGCGTCGAAGCCTGACCGGGGGGCGGCTCAGCCTGCCTCGCCTGGCAACGCGGCGCGGCTGAGCCACGGCCCCGACGCGATCTACGACGGGGACCTGGTGCTGACCGCGCGGCGCGCCGCGGCGGGCGGCTGGTGAGCGGCGGGCGGGGCACCGGGCGCCGCCGGCGGCGCGCTCACGACAAAAACACCGTGCGTGTGGGGAGGATCGAAGTCGTTCGTCGCCTGGGCCAGATCGAACCACAGGTCCCATGCCAGGTCGAGCTCCTCGGGAGTCATCTCCCGCAGATTGAGGTCGTCGTCACCGAGCATTTCCATGCTGCGGACCTCCTGCGGCAAAGGGATCGAGCGGGAGCGTCCGAAGGGCAAGCTCCACGACGCGCTCCTGCGCTTCGGCGAGGTCAAGCGTGGCGATGCCGGCTCCATGAAACTGGCGCAGGTACGGCTCGGCCACGCCGCGGAAGCGCTCGACGCGCGCGCGGTCTTCCGCTTGCATCCGATCCACCTCGCGCGCCAGCTCCACGATCACCCGGTCACGGGACCCGCTTCCGCGCGCAGCCCGAACCGCCGGCCGGGCCGAGTCTCGGCCGTGCTCCCGGGCAAGCGCGATGATCCTGTCGGGGTCGGTGGTCAGATCGAGCTCCCTTGCCGCCGGGAGCAGCCTTGCCAGCTCGCCGATCACCGGATAGTCCTTCGCCCGTTGGGTTTGCTTCATGCGAATCAGACCTTCGACCGGCACCACGGGTATCCGCTCGGCGGGCGGAGTCCGCTCGAACAGCTCCGCCAATTCCTCGGCAGGCCACCGCGGCGGCCGGCTCAGGAAGTCGCACCGAATGCGCCGGCCTTTGCGGTCGAAAAACTCGAAATGACTGGACCAGCCCGCGGCCAGCCACCGTACGTCAAGGGGGGCGCCGGGCCGATACCTGGCGCCGTGCCGGGCGAGCACATCGAGCGTCCGCCGGCAGGCCTCTGCCGATTCGCGCAGGATCCAGTCGCCGTCTTTGCTCATCATGGCCAGGCGGTAGAACACCACCGCCTGGCCCGAGGCAAGCACCGCGATCACGCCGTCCGCGTTGAGCTCACGGGTCAGCTCGAAGTAAACATTCTCCACGACTCCAACTATAACTCGCACCGGCCGGGCGGTCGGACCTGACACCGGCGGCGCGGCGAGCGGCCAATGGCGGCGGGCGTGGAAGGCGTCGGAAGGCCGCCGGGCGGCTCAGAAGCTCGCTTTCATCACCACGCCGCGGGCGTCCTGCGAGACCATCGGCGCGAGCCGCACGCGGGCGCGCAGCTTGTTGTTGATGTGCACCACGGTGCGCCCGACGTGATAGCCGATGAACGCCCCGGCCAGCACGTCGGAGGACCAGTGGCCGTTCTCGCGGATGCGGCCCCACGAGGTGATGGCGGCGGTGGTGTAGGAGAGGAACTCGACCCAGGGGTTCGGATACTGCGTCGAGATCACCGACGCCACCGCGAAGGCCTGGGTGGACTCCCCGGAGGGGAAGGAGACCTTGAGGCTGAACGGGTGGAAGTCGTAGGCGCCCTGGTGCGCGTTGGGACGATCGCGGCCGACCACCAGCTTGAGGAAGGGCGAGATCAATCCGCCGGCGATGCCGCTGGCGAAGAGCCCGTCGAGCGTGGTCTCCTGCGCCTTCACGTCGTGCGCCAGGAGCCCCCCGAGGTAGAAGCCGCCCAGCACCTCGAACGAGCCGTAGTTGCCGAAGGTGCGGAAGTCCTTCGCCAGGTTGTCGGCAAAGGCGCTCTTCGGCCGCAGCACGTCGCGCTGCAGGCTCTCGTCGAACACGCCCAGGCCGACGACCGCGAGCACCTCGGCGGTGAACAGCGCCCAGTCCTTGCGGTGCCAGTGCTCGGGCGACCGCAGCACCTCCCGCACATCGACCAGCAGCAGCTTCGCCGCCGACATGCCGGCGCTCACGCCGTCGACCTCCTTCGCCGCGGCAGGCGGCTGACCCTGCCCCGGCGGCGGTTGGCCCTGCCCCGGCGGCGGCTGGCTCCCGGGCGCGGCCTGGCCCTGGGACGAGAGCTCCTGGCTCCCGGGCGCGGAGGCCTGGTCCCGAGAGGCCTGGTCCTGAGAGGACGGTCCCTGGCTCCCGGCGGCAGGGGCCTGGCCGGCTTGGGATGTCTGGCTTTCGGTGGCCGGCTCCTGGGTGGCCTGGGAAGCCGGGGCGGGAGGCTGGGCCTCCGGAGCCGGGCTCTGGATGGCCTGGGAAGGCTGGGCCTCGCTGGCCGGCGCCTGAGCCGTCCGATCCTGCGCCGGCGGTGCCGGGGGCTCCTGGGCCCTGGCGGGGTGAGGCGCCACTGCGGCCGCCGCCGCCAGGCAGATCGCGAGCAAGCCTGGACGCATCGAAGCCTCCTTTCAGCTCGCGGCGCGCGGGCGCGCGCCGCGCCTCAGAACGCGGCGCGGAACGTCACGCCGCGCGCATCGGGAGCGACGATCGGGGCGACGGCGAGGCGAGCCCGCAGCCGCCGGTTGAGATGCACCACGGCGCGGCCGACGACGGTGCCGATCAGCGCTCCGGCGGTCACGTCGGAGGCGAAGTGGCCGTCCTCGCGCATGCGCGCGAAGGCCACCAGCGAAGCCGTGCCATAGCTCGCGACGTCGACCCACCAGTGCGGGTACTGCGTGGCGATCACCGAGCCCACGGCGAAGGCCTCCGTCGTCTCCCCCGACGGGAACGAGGCGTTACCGCTGAAGGGGTGGAAGTCGTAGACCCCGCGGTGGGTGGAGGGGCGGCTGCGGCCGGTCACCTCCTTGAGCACGGTGGTGATCACGCCGCCGGCGATGATGCTGGCGATCAACCCGTCGAGCGCGGTCTCCTGCGCCTTGCGGTCATGGGCGAGCGCGCCGCCGGCGTAGAACGCGCCGAGCACCCCGAAGGCGGCGTAGTTGCCGAAGTAGCGGAAGTCGTTCGCCAGGGTGGTCTCGAGCGGCGCATCGCCGGCCAGCGCCTCGGTGCGCAGGTGCTTGTCCGACAGGGTGAGCGCGGCCACCCCGGCAACGCTTGCCCCGAAGATCGCCCAGTCGCGCCCGTCCCAGCGCGCCGGCGCCGTCAGCACGCTGCGGGCGTCGACCACCAGCAGCTTCCACACCGGCATGCCGGCGCTGACGCCGTCCGGCAGCGCACCGCTGCTCGGAATCCCGGTCTCCGGCGCGCCGTCCGGTGGCGGGCCCGCCGGCGCGGCGCCGCGCGGACCGCCGGTCTTCAGGGTGCCGCCCGGCGCGGCCTCGGCGCTCGAGGCGTTCGACAGCGCGGCGCCGGGCGGCTGCTCGATACCGGGAGCTGCTCCCGGAGGAGCCTCCACGGCGGCGGCCCACGCCGGCGCCGCGAGCAGCTGCATCACCGCCGCGGCCAGCGCAACGCGCCGCCGCATCCCCGCCGGCACCAGCCCTGAGTCCCGGAGCTGCCAGCGCCTGGGCACTTCCCTCGGTTCGATCATCGCGCTCTCTCTCCCGGCTGCGCACCATCCGCGGCTGCGAAGCCGTGCAAGAACCAGACCGGATCGTGGATCGCGGCAGGTCCGCGGCCACGCCGCGGGCGGAGCGGAAAGCTCGGGGAGGGACGTCGAGGCTCGGTGCTGAGGCGCGGCGCGAGACGGCGCCGCCGGGACGGCGAGGCGGCTCAGCCCTTGTCGGGCTCGTGTGCGCCGTACCGCGCCAGGATGCGGCCCAGCTCGCCGGAAGCCCTGATCGCCGCGAGATAGGCGTTGAGCGGCGCGGCGAGGTCGCTCCCCTTGCGCAGGGCGATGCCGGTGTCGAGGCGGGCCAGGCGGAACGCGATCTTGAGGTTCGGCAGGCTGGGGTCGGCGGGGCCTCCGGGCGGGTCGTTGGTGCCCAGGAGGGTGAAGTCGGCGCGCTTCTGATCGACCAGGTTGAGCCCCTCGAGGTCGAAGGCGGTCAGGTCGATCCTGGCGTCGGGCACCTCGGCGCGCAGGAACTCCAGATGGCTCGAGCCCTCGATGGCGGCGGCGCGCTTGCCGGGCAGGTCGGCCAGCGATCGGATCTTGCTGTCGCGGCGCGTCACCACCGCGAGCCAGCTCGAATGGTAGGGAGCGGAGAAATCGACCAGCTTCCGGCGCTCCGGGGTGACCATCAGGCCGCTCGCGGCGAGGTCGGCCTGCCGGTTCGCGACCGCGGTCAGGATGTCGCCGATGCCGGTGGTCTGGACCTCGATGTCCAGCGTCACGCCGAGGCTGTCGGCGAAGCCCTTCAGCAGGTCGATCTCGATCCCCTTGTACTGCTCGGCGCGGTGCAGCTCTCTGAGGGTCAGCCCCAGCTTGCGGGCGACGTCCAGGTCGACGGCGACGAAGTGGCTGTCCTGCAGGGGATAGACGACCACCCGCAGCTTGCCGCTGGCCTTGACCCGCGCCAGGTCCCCCGCCTCGGGCGGGCTCTGCGCCAGCGCCGTTCCCAGCGAGGCGAGGACCAGGATCGATGCGGCGAGGCGTGCGCCAAGGCGCCGGCCTCGGTGAGCAGCGGGTCTATCGGACACGGCCGCCTCCCTCGGGAGCTCGATCTCGTCGCGGGCCGGTCGCCGGCCCGGACGCGGACTTCCGCCAGTGCTGGAAGACTATCATTCCTGGGCCATGGCACGAGCGGCACCGAGCGGCGCGCCGTGCCGGGCGGCGCCGGTCCTGGTCTACCATCTGGCGAGGAAGGAGGAAACGCCGATGCTCGACGACGAGGAGCGCGCGGAGCGCTGGCCGGCGCTGTCCGCGGCGGACTGGGCGGAGACCCGCGAGACGCTCCACCGCTACAGCCAGGTGGTCGGCAAGACGCGGCTGGCGCTCGAACCGATGGTCAACCACTGGTGGCAGGTGCCGCTCTACGTCACCGCGCGCGGCCTGACCACCTCGGCCGTGCCCTACGGCGGCCGGGCGGTCCTGGACGTCGAGCTCGATTTCCTCGACCACCATCTCGTGCTGCGCACCAGCGAGGGCGGCCTGCGCCGGCTGCCGCTCGGCCCGCACAGCGTCGCCGATTTCTACGCCGAGTACCGCGCGGCGCTCGGCGACCTCGGCGTCGAGGCGAGGATCTGGCCGGTGCCGGTGGAGCTGCCGGACGCCCTCCCCTTCGTCGAGGACCGCGTGCACGCCGCCTACGACGCGGCGGCGGTGCAGCGCTTCTGGCGCATCCTGGTGCAGGTGGAACGGGTCTTCCGCACCTTCCGCGGCCGCTTCCTCGGCAAGGTGAGCCCGGTGCATTTCTTCTGGGGCAGCTTCGACACCGCCGTGACCCGCTTCTCGGGCCGCCCGGCGCCGCCGCACCCGGGCGGGGCGCCGCACGTCGCCGATTGGGTGATGCGCGAGGCCTACTCGCACGAGGTGTCGAGCGCCGGCTTCTGGCCGGGAGGGCCGCAGGCCGAGGCGCTGTTCTACTCCTACGCCTATCCCGCCCCGCAGGGCTACGCCGCAGCGCCGGTGCGGCCCGCGGGCGCCCACTACCACAAGGATCTCGGCGAGTTCGTCCTGCCCTACGACACCCTGCGCAACCTGCCCGACCCCGACGCGGCGCTCCTCGACTTCCTGCAGAGCACCTACGAGGCCGCCGCCGACCTCGGCCGCTGGGACCGCGCCGCGCTGGAGAGGTCGCCGGACCCGTCCCCAGGCGAGCGGTAGAAAGCGGGCGGCAGGTCCGTCTCCTGACGGTTGGAGGCCGGCGCGCGGCCGGCCTCGTCCACGTCCCGGGAACGCCCCGGGCAGGGAGGCGGCCATGCCCAAGACCACCGGCAACTTCTTCACCGACACGATCCTCAAGGACAAGCGCGTCGATACCACCGACGTGGTGGCGGACCTCGGCCTGCTCGAGCCCGGCACCCGGGCGCGGGTCGAGGCGATCCTTGCCGACGCCAAGGTGCACGGCGTCGCCCTCATGGCCTATGAAACGTACCGCAGCGCGGCGCGGCAGAAGGCGCTCTTCGATCAGGGCGCGACCAAGCTGAAGAAGGTGGGGGTCCATCACTACGGCCTGGCCTGCGACATCGTCAAGTCGGCAGGCGGCCATCCCTCCTGGAAGGGGGACTTCTCGCTGCTCGGCGAGCTGGCCCGCGCCCACGGCCTGATCTGGGGCGGAGACTGGGGCTCCCCCGGCATCCCGCACTCGTTCGTCGACGCGGTCCACGTGCAGCGCTGCACCATCGCCCGCCAGGCCGCGCTCTTCAAGGGCAGCTGGTACCCGGACGACGGCTACGACCCGTACACGGAATAGTGAGCCCTCCGTCCGTCGATAGCGCCGGAGGGTGCCATGACCTGCACGGTCACCGCCTGCTTCGCCGATGGCCGCAAATCGGTCTGCAGCCGGACGGCGGGCCCCACGTCCGCGCACGGGGTCGCCCGGGTCGAGATCGAGAACGATCAGGACGGCTGGGAGAAGCTCCTCTTCCTCACCGACCCCGGCCAGTCGCAACTCGTGGTGCGCCCGGCCTCCGCACCGGACGACCCCCACCGCCTGCGCCCGGTCGCCTCGTTCGAGATCAAGGGCGTCCTTCCCTGCCTGTTCAGCTCCACGCCGCTGATCCTCGATCTCGAGCTGAACGGTGACACCGGCAGGCTGACGCGGCTCAACGTCGGCGAGGTCTCCCTGCTGGCGGCCCCCCTGGGCCGGGTGCCCATCGCGGAGCTGCGCTTCCTCGCCCTGCACCGTCACGAGCCGCACGCCAGCAGGCTCTTCCGCGAGATCGGCGGCCACGACCTGCTGTTCTGGGAGCCGGGCGAGGAGATCCTGAAGGCGGTGTCGCTCACGCCGGAAGCGGCGGCGAGGGCCCAGGCCCCCCCGCCCGGAGCGGAGAAACCCGACGGGCCCGGCGGCGGCTCCGAGAAGCAAGGCCCTGGCTTGCCAAGCATGCCCGGTAAAGGCATCGCTTCCTCGCCGCTGACCAGGCCCGGAGCTCAGCGGCCCCAGCAATGGGCAAGGCCGGCCCTCTCGCTCCGCTTCGCCTGTGCAGGCAAGGCCTGGACGCCGATCCTGGAGACCGCCGCGCGGGTCCGCGGCGAGCTCTCGGCCTACGGTGTCCGCGCCCGCATTCCCGACGGGCCCGACCGCGTGCAGCTGATCCAGGCCCCCGCCTGCGCCGTCGAGGGAGCGCCGGAGGAGCCGGGAGCCAGGACCTGGTACACCGCCCTGCGCTTGCTCCCCTATGCCTGGGGACTGGCGGTCTGGAACGATCGGATTGGCGAGCTGACCCGGCCGGGCGAGCTCGATCCGCTGCACGCGGCGATCTTCGCGCCGCTCCTGGCCGAGCCGGAGGCCTACCACGAGGGCCCCTTGCGCACCGCCGTCATGCGCTGGCAGCTGGTGCTGGCGCAGACCGAGCCGCTGAGCGGGGCCGCGCCGCGCGGCAGCCTCGCGCCGGCACCGGCCGGCGGTTCCGCCCGCTGCCACTCGCTGCGGCTGACGGCGACCGAGAAGGCCAGCCTGAAGGCGGAGTTCCCGCTCCTGGTGGACACCTCCGGAAGCAACATCGAGGCGCTGCTGCCGCTCACCCACGCCGACAGCGGCGGCTGGCCGGAGAGCAGGGAGCCGGGCATCCTCCAACCGGGCCTCGCCATCGCCATCTGCTCTCCCGTGGTGTCGGCCGGCGGCCGGCGCTCGCTGCGCATCGGTTCGCTGGACCTTCACCTGGCGACCTGCCACGGCGAGCGCGAACCGGAACAGCATCTGCTCCGCTTCGTCCTCACCCCGACCACGCCGGGCGCCCCCTATCGTTGGGAGAGCGCCGAGGTGGACCTGGCCTGGGCCGTCGCCGCGGCCTCGCCGGGCGGGCAGGACCCGCTGCCGGGCGAGACCTTTCGGTCCTGCCCGGACGCCGCGGTGTCGAGAGCCCCGCGCACCGCGGGCATCCTGGAGGACGCGGACATCCCGGAGGAATGCCTGGACGACCGCGAGCAGCCTCTGGTCATCCCCTGGAGCCGGCCGTCCTCCGATCCCGGCGGCCCGAGCGCCGCCCGGTTGCTGCTCACGGTCAGGGAGCGCGCCAGCCGCCTGGACCAACAGCGGATCGAGCTGCTCCTGACCGCCCTTGCGGCCGATGCCGGCGAGGCGGTGCCGGACCTGCCGCCGGCCACCGCCGATCCGTTGCAGGCGGCCTGCGCCGAGGATGCCGCATACCTCGACGGCGCTGTGGTGCTCGACCGGGAGCCGTTCCTGGTCGCGAAGGTCAGCTTCCCGCGGCTCGGCCTGCTCGACGATCCGGCCGCGGGCAACGAGGTGGCGCGCTGGCAGAACCACGATCCCGGAGCGGCCGTATGGAACATCCGCTTTCCCCAGGAGCTGGACTTCTGCCTGACCCTGCCGCCGCAGGCCGTGGGCGAGGAGATGGAGAAGGATCACAACCTGGAGGAGCACCGCCGGGCCGACTTCCGCCTCTCGCCGCCGGCCGCGCTGGCGATGCGCCAGAGCTACTACCGGCAGAGCTTCGCCGAGGCGCCCTGGAACCTCCGCGAGCTGCTGGCCGACCCCAGCCGCGAGCTGCCCGGCGCCCAGCTCGACCATCTCCAGTACGAGCTGCTGTATGGATTGTCGTGCCGCCTCGACGATTCGGCGCTGCGTCTGGCCGAGCTCACCGCGCTGGTGGGCGAGGTCCAGGGGCCGCTGCCGGAGAATCCGGCCTGGCTGCCCTCGCCGGAGAGCGAGTCCGCGGTCCTCTATCGCAGGGCGCGCCGCGGCTGGCTGGAGGTCCGGCACCGCACCCGCCAGCGCCTGGGCATCTTCGAGCTCTGGGACGTACGGCGCTTCGACACGCTGGAGCTGGCGAGCGGCGTCGCCTGCTGGATCCGCCACGCGCCCCTCGATCCGGCGGGGACGGCCAGGGCCGGGCCCGCCGAGCTCCTGCCCTGGCCGGAGGCGGACCTCGCCGACCCGTTCAACGCCGATCAGCCCGTGGGCGGCGCGCCGCGGACCGGGGCCGGACAAGCCGCGGCGGCGAAGCCGCTCGCCGGCGGCGCGACCTGGGGCTTCGAGAGCCGCAACATCTACCAGGCGGTGATGCGTCCCGGACGGGATGGCTCCTGGCCGCGCTCGAACACCGCCTTGGCCAACGATCTGCGGCTCTCGGCGCTCGGCGCCTACGGCCATCAGATGGCGGCCTTCGACAGCTTCCGCACCAAGATCCTTGCCGATGCGGCGATGGGCCGGACATGGTCCTACACCCTGGAGCGCATCGGCCGCATCGCCGTTTTCTGGAACCGGGCCAAGCACGTCATCGTCTACGAGCGCACCGTGCTGCCGTCGCAGCAGTTCGCCGGCGACCAGTGCCCGCTGGGCGGCCGGGCGGTCCTGCGCAAGGTCGAGGAGTACGTCGAGCTGCTGGAGAACAACCGCACCTACCCGGACCTGCCCGGCGCCCAGCCGCGGGCCACGGGCTTCGTCTCCGCCTGCACCT
>JASLEW010000954.1 GCA_030150965.1 Thermoanaerobaculia bacterium
GGCGGCCGGCGCGGGGGCGGCTAGCGCTGGGTGGAGGGGAAGACCCGCCGCCACCAGCGCTCGAGCGGCGGCTGGTTGCCGCGCTCGGCCTCGGCCTCCAGCTCGGCGACCGAGGCCGGCAGCAGCGCCAGGCGCCCCTTCTGCAGCTGGAGCAGCAGCAGGTCCATCTCCCGGCCGCGCAGCCGCGCGTCGCCGGAGAAGGCGTCGCCCAGGGTGGTCCTGCCGTCCAGCCGGGCGTAGAAGTCGCGCGCCCGCACCGGCATGCGCTTCTGCTCGTCGGCGCCGGGCTCGGCCACCCACACCGGCACCCAGCGCTCCAGCAGGTCGAGCGGCACCGCCATGTGGCGGTGGGCCACCAGGATCTGCTCCTCGGTGGCCTGCTCCAGGAGCAGGTCGTAGACGCTCATCTCGCGCGTGCCGCTGTCGGTCGGCTCGCCCACCGAGTCGATGTCGAGGACGCCGGCGATCGCCAGGCGGTAGGCCCCTTCGAGAAAGCGGAAGTAGGAGCCGCGGATGACGCGGTAGAGCTCGGCGAGCGTCCGCTTGCCGTCCAGCTCGGCGGCGATCCGCTGCTCGACCGGGACCAGGTCCCGCCCCGGCCAGGAGGCGCCGCGCCGCACCACCATGTTGTCGTGGATGAACAGCTTGCGGATGCGCCGGTACTCGTCGAGCCAGCGCGTGCCCTCCATGATGAGGCCCATGGCGTGGATGGGCTCGGGCAGGATCTCCTCGTCGAGCGGCATCTCGGCGCGGAAGTAGAAGACGCCGCGCTCCCAGAGGAAGAGGTCGCAGATCGAGTCCTCGATCTGGGCGCGCAGCGTCTGCTGCACCAGCTCGGGGGTCATCAGGCCGAGGTCGGTGAGCGCGGTGCCCAGGCGCACGCCCTGGGTGGTGCAGTAGGTCAGCGCCTGGAACAGCTGCTCCTGCACCAGGTGGCCGCCGAGCAGCAGGTGCTGGCCGTAGTACTCGGCCGAGTCGTTGGAGACGCAGGCGATGACCTCACCGGCGTGGAAGTAGACGCGTTTCTCCCGCTCGCTGCGGCGGATCACCAGGGCGCCAGTGCGGCGGTCGTGGAGCGCCCACTGCAGCAGGTCGCTCGGCGGGAACGCGGTGAGTCGGCCCGAGAACTCCATGGTTTGCCCAATTGTACCGCGCAACCGCGGCACGGTTTGCGCCGTCTAGCAAATAAGCCGCCGCGAGAGTGACTAAGGTGGCGCGCCCCCATATGCTTCCCGCCATGCCGCGCGCGCCGCTGCTCCTGCTCCAAGCCCTCGCCCTGGCGGCCGGCGCCACCGCCGCCGCGGCGGCGGGCCTCCCCTGCCAGCCGTGCGCCGGCATCCGCCTGGCGGCGCCTCCCGGGGCGCCCGGGGCGCTCGCGGCGACCGGCGGCTTCGACTTCCTGGCCTTCCTGCGCACGGCGAAGCTGGCGCCCGACAGCCCGCTGTTCGTGGCCTGGGAGGTGGCGCTGCCCGGAGCGGCGGGCGAGGGAGCGGCGGCGGCCGCCAATCCTTCGCTGGCGGCGGCGGCGGCAGCCGCCGCCCGGGAGGTCGCCGGGGTGGGGGCGACGCCGTGGCTGGGCCTGGTGTTCACCACGCCGGCACCGCTGGCACAGCACGTGGGGCAGCTGGAGGCGGAGCTGAAGGCCGCGGCGGAGCTGGCCGGGCAGCTGCCACGCAACACCTGGGTGCAGATCCTCTGGCGGCCGGCCGCCGGCGGCGCCCCGGCGGCGGGCGCCCTCGCCACCGGCGTGGCCCAGGCGGCGGTTCTCGACGTCCAGCAGTACGCCTTCCTGCTCAAGCGCGCCGCGGTGACCGTGGCCGGCGCCCAGAACGGCCTCCACGTGGCGACGACGCCGCTGCCGGCCGATGCCGCGGCGCTGCAGTCGTTCTACGGCGCCGAGGTGGCCGCCTACCTGGACCTGGTGGCGCTGGCCAGCCCGCCCGGTGCGGATGCCGTCCCGCCGGCCGGAGCGGACAGATCTATGCTGGCCGGCGCAGCCGAACCCTCCCCGGCCGCCGCCACCCCAGACAGCGGCTCCTCGGGGGCCGCCGCAGCCGGTCTGCTGGCCGCCGCCGTCGCCAGGCTGCGCGAGCTGGATCCGGGGCGGCCGGTGGCGCTGGATTCCCTCCCCTACCCGGTGGCGCCGGCCGGCGGCGCGCTCGCCGTCGCGGCACGGGCGGCGAGCGCCGGCTTCGACCTGACGCTCTTCCGGCCGGCGGCGGTCGATGCGGCGGTGCTCGGCCCCCTGGTCGTCCTGGCGCGCGAGTTCGGCGGCGACATCTCCTACGACGCCGGCTCGGCCCCCTCCGGCGCCGCCGCGGCCTGGGCCTTCGTCCGCGGCAAGGACCTGGCGGTGCGCGTCATCGCCGTCACCCCGGCTGGCGCCGCGGTCGCCGGCGCCGCCGCGGCCCCCGGCACCAGCAGCACCTCCGGCATACCTGGCGTCCCAGGCACCTCCGGCGCTCCGGGCGGTGCCGCCGCTCCGTCCCCCGATCTCGTGCTCCACTTCACCGATCCCGACCTGCGGCGGCCCACCCTCTTCCCGCTCGGCGCCGGCAGCTTCGCGCCGCCCGAGGCGCACTTCACGCCGCCCCCCGACGCCGGGCTCGACGTGCGCGTCCCCGCGCCGGCCCCGGTGGTGGTCCTCGGCATCGAGCGGCTGAGCGCCGCCGAGCGCCACGGCGTCGCCGAGCACGTCACCGTCGCCTCGCAGCGCGAGCTGCCGGTCGAGGAGATCCTCAAGCGCCTCCAGGTCTTCGAGGAGGCGCAGAACCGGCGCCTGGCCCAGTACAGCGCGGTCAACACCACGCACCTGCGCTTCCAGCCCAACGCCGGCGCCGCCAGCATCGAGGCGACGCTGACCGGCCCCTTCTTCTGGCTGCGCGACGGCGGCTCCGACTGGGCCTGGGAGACGCTCTACATCAACGGCGTGCGCTGGCGCGGCAAGACCCTGCCGCAGATCCCGCTCATCCAGCCGGAGAAGGCGGCGGCCCTGCCGCTCGAGATCCACTTCAACCGCGACTACCGCTACCGCCTGCGCGGCACCGACCGGATCGCCGGCCGCGACGCCTGGGTGGTGGACTTCGCCCCGGCCGGCCCGGGCGCCGCCGGGCGCCGGCTCTACCAGGGCACGGTGTGGATCGACCGCACGCTCTTCGCCCGGCTGCGCACGCGCGCCGTCGAGCGCGGCCTGCAGGGCGAGGTGATCTCGAACGAGGAGACCCTGGACTACTCGCCGGTCGACGCGATGGGGCGGGCCGCGCCGTGGAGCGCCGAGAGCTACCTGATGCCGCTGCACCTGGTGGCCGAGCAGATCCTCACCGTGCTCGACAATCCGACGGTGGTGGAGCGCGAGACGGTGCTGACCGAGATCCGCATCAATCCGCCCGATTTCGCCAGCCGCCGTCAGCAGGTCGAGGCGACCGACGTCACCATGGTGCGCGACACCGACGAGGGGCTGCGCTACCTGGTCAAGAAGGGCGACGGCCCGCGGGTGGTCAAGCCGGCCTACTCTCCCAGCCAGCTGTTCGCCCTGGCCGGCCTGTTCGTCGACGACTCGCTCCAGTACCCGCTGCCGCTCGGCGGTGTGGACTACTTCACCTTCGACTTCAAGAAGAGCGGCAAGCAGGTCAACATCTTCTTCGCCGGGCTGCTGCTGGTCGCGAGCGCCTCCGAGCCGCGGCTGGGAGGCAGCCATTTCAATCTCGGCGGCGACGCCTTCGCCATCGCCCTGCCGTTCACCGACGACGTCTACACCAAGGGCAAGGAGCTGGTGAACCAGGAGGTGCGCCTCCGCCCCGCCACCTTCGACCTGAAGCTGGGGCGGCCGCTCGGCAACTTCGTCAACGTCGGCATCGAGTACGGCCTCGCCGACTTCAGCTTCAGCCGCAACAGCAACACCGCCGCCAACTTCGTGCTGCCCAGCGACAACCTCACCCAGTCGGTGCAGGCCGACGCCAGCGTGTCGCGCTTCGGCTACACGCTGGGCGCCAACTACAGCTTCGCCTTCCGCTCCAGCTGGCAGCCCTGGGGCCTGCCCGGCAACCCCGACTTCAGCCCCGGCGACAGGGACTTCGAGCGCTACGACCTCACCCTGAGCAAGAACTGGTACCTGCCCTACTTCCAGAAGCTCGGCGCCGAGCTCGACTACTACGGCGGCAACAACCTCGACCGCTTCAGCAAGTACGAGTTCGGCTTCTTCGGCGGCACCCGCATCCACGGCTACCGCAGCAACGCGGTGATCGCCAGCAGCGCCTATCTCACCCACCTCTCCTACGGCTTCGATTTCGGCGACCTGCTGCGGCTCGACGCCCTGGCCGACGCGGCGCTGGCGACCGACAGGGAGACCGGGCTCCACGACACGCTCCTCGCCGGCGCCGGCCTGGCCGGCAGCTTCATGGGTCCCTGGCAGACGCTGGTGACCCTCGACGCCGGCGTCCCGGTCGCCGGGCCGGACCACGGCTTCGTGCTCTACCTGGTGTTCCTGCGGCTGTTCCACTGAGCCGGCGGGCCGCCGGCCGAGCCGGGAGTCAGCGGCTGCGCTACTGCCCGCCGCGCAGCCGCACCCAGGTGGCCCCCCAGCCGCCCGCCTCCTCGGGCGCGTCGCCGAAGTCCACCACCCGCGGATCGCGGCCCAGGAGCGTGCGCACCGTCCGGCGCTGCACGCCGGTCCCCTTGCCGTGGATGAAGCGCAGGTCGCGGAGCCCCCTGGCGTCGGCCGCATCGAGGTACTCGCGCACCACGTCGGCGACCTCGGCAGGGCGGAAGGCGTGGAGGTCCAGGGTGCCGTCGATCGGCACTTCGATCAGAGTGCCGTCGATCGGCACTTCGATCAGGTCGCCGCCGGTCGGCATGCCGGTCAGGGTGCCATCGGGCGGCACGTGGGCAGCCTGGGCCGGCGGGCCCGGCGCATCCTCCGCCCCGGGGCCGCCTCCGGCTTCCTCGCCGTCCTCTTCGCCGGGACCGGGGAGGTTGCGGCCGGGACCGGGAGGCTGCCGCCGACGAAAGTTCACCGGTCCAGGGTACGGGAAGCCGCCCCCTCCCGCCAACCCGGAAGCGGGCGGAAGGTGCTCCGGCGGCGCCGCTCGGCGGGCGGGCGGCGGAGATGGCGCTCCTTCACCCTCTCGCACCGCGCGGCCCGGACCTGCCTGCAAGCGCTCTCAGGCGCTGTAAGGTAGCGGCATGCGCTCCTCGTCGCGGGAGGTGATCCAGCAGCTGCGCCGGCGGCAGGTGACGGCGGGACCGCGGGGAGCGGCGGCGTGGGCGGCGCGGCGCGTCGCCGGCTGGCTGCTGGGGCCGGCGCTGGACGTGGTGTACAGCGAGCGCTACGCCCTCGACCTGCCGGGCATCGACGCGCAGCGCGGCGAGCGCATCCTGGTGGCGCTGGACGCCGCCGGCCTGCTGCAGCGGCGCGCCGTGCACCGCGCCGAGCCGGCCTCCTTCCGCGAGCTGCGCCGCGTCCACACCGACGCCTACCTCGATTCGCTGGCGCAGCCCGGCGCCCTGCTCACCGTCTTCGGCCTGGAGGTGCCCGACTACGCGGCCGAGCGGGCGCTCGACGGCCAGCGCGCGATGGTGGGCGGCACCGTGCTCGCGGCGCAGCTGGCCCTGGCCTCGGGGTGGATCGCCGCCAACCTCGGCGGCGGGCTGCACCACGCCTTTGCCGGCCGCGGCGAGCGCTTCTGCATCTTCAACGACGTGGCGGTGGCGATCGCCAGCCTGCGGGCGGCGGGGTACGCGGAGCCGATCCTGGTGGTCGACCTCGACCTGCACGACGACGACGGCACGCGCTCGCTCTTCGCCCACGACCGCTCGGTCTACACCTTCTCGATCCACAACCGCACCACCCGCGAGGTGACGGCCGACGCGGCCACGGCGATCGAGCTGGGGGAGGGGACCGACGACCGCATCTACCTGGAGGCGATCGCCGGCCACCTGCCGGCGGTCTTCGACAGCTTCCGGCCGGAGCTGGTGTTCTACGTCGCGGGCTGCGACCCGGCCGCCGACGACGCCCTCGGCAACTGGCGGATCTCGGCGGACGGCATGCTGCGCCGCGATCGCCTGGTGATCGGCCTGGCGCGGCGGCGCGAGCGCCGGCTGCCGGTCGCGATCGTCCTGGCCGGCGGCTACGGCGAGCGGTCGTGGCGCTACACCGCCCGCTTCCTCTCCACCCTGCGCCGGGGCGGCCGGGCGGTCGAGCCGCCGACCACCAACGAGGTGACGCTGACGCGCTACCGGCGGCTGGCGCGCCAGCTGTTCGGCGGCCCGGGCCGCCCCTCCCAGCCGTTCCCCGGGGAGGCGTCGGGTTCAGCAGCGCCGCCGGGCGCCACGGGCGGCGGCGATCGCCGCGGTGGCGGCGATGGCCGCGATCGTCGCGGTGCCGGCAATGGCGGCGGCGGTGGCGGCGGCGGCGAGGCCCGCGGTGGCGGCCGGTCGGCGGCGGCGCCGGCGGCCGACTGGGCGCTCGGCGAGGAGGACCTGCTGCCGAGCCTCCAGGGGCCGCACCGGCCGCGGCGGCTGCTCGGCTTCTTCACCCGCGGCCAGCTGGAGCTGGCGCTGGAGCGGGCGGGAGTCCTCGAGCGCCTGCGCCGGCTGGGTTTCTCCCATCCGCTGGTGGAGCTCGATCTGGAGCATCCGGGCGGCGAGACCGTGCGCGTCTGGGGCGACGACGCGCGGACGCTGCTGCTCTGCGAGCTGCGGCTGCGCATCGACCGCGCCACGGTGCCGGAGCTGGTGCTGCTGCGCATCGAGTGGCTGCTGCTGCAGAATCCGCGCGCGCCGTTCACCCCGCTGCGCCCCCGCCTGCCGGGCCAGGAGCATCCCGGGCTCGGCCTGCTGCGCGACACCATCGCCATGCTCGTGGTGCTCTGCGAGCAGCTGCGGCTCGACGGCCTGCTGTGGGTGCCGGGTCATTTCCACACCGCCGCCCAGGGGCGGCGCACCGGCGTCTTCCTGCACCCGGCCGACGAGGGGGTGTTCCGTTCCCTGGAGCGGGCGGTCGCCGGCCTGCCCCTGCCCGCCGCCGCCCGCGCGGTCGAGGAGGGCGGGGTGGCCGACGCCGAAACCGGCGAGCCCTTCGCCTGGCACCCCATGCCGGTGGTGGTGCCGGTCAGCGAGAGGCTGCGCCAGCGCACCGCCGGCGGCGACTACCAGCGCGCCGCCGCGGCGGCGATGCGGGACCTGCGGAGCTGCCCGCCGGCCAGGGCCGTCCCCGAGCCATGAAGGTGGGCGTGGTGCCCCCTTTCCCCCGGAGGGGTGGGAAGGGGGTTGGGGGATGGGGGGCGATCCGATGGACGCTGGCAAGTTGCGCGACGCGTCTTAGCTCCGAGGGCGCTACCGCCCGGACCGGGCAGGCGGGTCCGCTTCCTACTGATACTGGATGAACCCTGGCGCCATGATGCCGTCGGGATCGAACTGCTTCTTGGCGGCGAGGATGCGCGGCCAGCGGTCGCCGAAGTGCTGCCCCCACTTCTCGGCGGTGTCGAAGGTGATGTAGCCCGAGAGGTACCGCTTGCCGCCGAAGACGATCGACAGCTCGCTCGCCATGTCGAGCTGCGCCAGGCCGCGCTGGAGAAACGCCCGCGGCACGCCGGGCAGGATGCCCCAGCCCATCACGAACTCCCCCGGCGGATGCATGAAGAGCGGCGCGTCCGAGGTGGGGCCGTAGGCCGGCCAGAGCAGCACGTGGCCGCCCGGACCGAGCGCCTGCGGCGGGGTGATCGACAGCACCTGCTCGATGTAGTCGCGCGCCGTGTCCCAGGGGAGGATGGTTTCCATCCACGGATGCGGCATGTCCCAGTAGCCGCTGCGCCGCCATAGCTCGAACACCGGGTCCATGCGGTGGCAGAACTCGTGCTGGGAGAAGTCCTCGGTGTGCACCAGGCGGTAGGGGTGGAGGCTGGCGAGGAGCGCCTGATCGTCCAGTGCCTCGCCCGGCTCGACGTCGACGGTCAGGTGCAGCGGGTAGAACCATTGGGCGAAGGTCTGCATCCCCTCGCCGAGCTCCATCCCCTCGCCGATGTGCTTCATCCCCTGGAGGCAGGGGGTGCACCACGATTCGAGCGAGGTCCAGGGGCTCCCCGGGCGCATGATCGCTTCCATGTCCCGCATCAGGGTGGCGAGGTCGTCGTAGAGCAGGTAATACATGCGCACCGTCGGCTTGGCGCGGCGCAGCCGGATGGTGGCGCCGGTGATGATGCCGAACTGCCCCAGGCCGCAGCGCGCCACGTCGAACAGCTCGCGGTTTGCGGCCGGCGAGCAGGTGACGACCTCCCCGGTGCCGGTGACCACCTGCAGCTCGTCCACGTTGTCCACCTGCGCGCCGTAGCGGAAGCTCGCCACCCCCAGGCCGGCCATCGACAGCGTGCCGGCGATGCTGACCCCGAGATTGTTGGTGAGCACCCGCGGCACCAGCCCCTGGGCCAGGCAGGCGTCGACCAGGTCGCGCCAGATGACGCCGCCGTCCACCCGCGCGGTGAGCCTCTCCGCGTCGATGCCGTGGATGGTGCTCATGGAGGAGGTGTCCACCACCACGCCGCCGGCCGAGGTCGCCTGGCCGCTCTGCGTGTGCGCCTGGCCGCGCGGCACCACCGGGATGCGCCGCGCGCGGCAGCAGCGCACCACCTCCGCCACCTCGGCTGCCGAGGCGCAGCGCGCCACCGCCCCGGGGAGACGGTCCACCATCCGCCCGAAGTCGGAGCGGACGGCCGCCCGCCCTTCCTCGTCCAGCAACAGCCGCTCGCCCAACGCCTCCTTGAGCTCGCGGAAGACCTCGGCGCCGTTGGCGGGACTGGCGGGACTGGCGGCCGAGGCCGGTGATTCGACAGTGGTCATGGTCTCTCCTGGAGAAGATCGGCTCGGGTGCCGGTCGCGGCCCGCCTCCTATATGGTCAAGGGCCCTTTGTAGCCCATCTCATGGCCGGCCGCAACCCGCCGAGGCTTCACCCAGGCTCCAGGTAATCCTCTGCCCGCAGAACCCTGAGACCAGGCACTTGGGGGATCCGCTCGTCATTGGTGAGGAACACGGAGCAGCTCTTTTCAAGGGCAGCGGCAAGCTGCAGGGCGTCGGGGGTCTTGATGCCGTAGGTCGCGCGCAGATCGGCCGCACGGCGAAGGGAGGCCAGATCGAGCGAGACGAGCGTGATACCCGAGCTTTCGGTCAGGATCTGCTCGTACTTGGCTGCCAATCCGGACAGCTTCAGACGTAGTGGAAGCACCAGGACTTCCAGCAGCGTGAGCGAGGAGGAGAAGGCCGCCAGACGGCCTGCCGCGACCGAGGAGAAAACCGGCTCGATGACCGGCAGCAGCCGCGGATGCTCTTCGATGAAATAGATGAAGATCGAGCTGTCCAGCGCAACCGGACCCTGGCCGATATCGCTCAGGAGGGCCACGAGTCGCGCTCGGCTCGGACGTGCTCGACCGGGTCTACGCCCTGCCAGCATTCCTTGCCCAAGCCTCGCAGCTCCATGATCGAGTGGGGAACCGTCGGCCCGGCCGCCTGTGCGAGGAGATGGATCACCTCCTGCGCAACCGATCTCCGCTCTCGCCGAGCGCGTGCGCGGAGTTTCTCGTAAAGCGCGTCGGGGAAGTTCTTGAGGTTGAGCGTCGCCACGGGGTCCTCCAATCTGCCTCTATTATGGAGGAAACCATCTGGGAAGCGCCAGCGCCTGAGGCGACACCGCGCCTCGGGTTCTGCCGGCGGCGAAGCCATGCCCCCTAGCGCAGGATCTCCAGCTCGGCGTCGCAGACGATCTCGCCGACGCGGATGCCGCGCCAGTTGTGGAGCTGCGGGCGGGCGAGGTCGGCCAGGGAGCCGCACTCCTCGCCGGAGAGCGACCCCAGCTGGCGCAGCAGGCCGACCACCACGGCGTCGCGGCAGCGCTCGGCGCCGTCGGCGATCTTGAGCGCCAGGCCCAGCGCCACCGGGCCGCGCACCGCGACGGTGTAGACGCCCTCCGCCCCCTCCTTGCCCAGCACCCGGCCGCCGGTCGCCTGCATCAGGCGGGTGGTGAACCGGCCGGGGCCCGCCACCATCTCCGGCTCGCCGGTCATGGCGCGCACGATGCGGCCGAGGACCGCGGCGCGCTCGCCCGCGACGCCCGCCGCCTCGGGGTGCGCCAGCGCCGCGTAGCCGCGCGCCGCGGCGGCGAGCGGCATGTGGAAGCACGGCACGCTGCAGCCGTCGATGCCCAAGCCGATGCTCGCCTCCGGCACCCCGCAGAGCGCCGCCACCGCCGCCAGGATCCGCACCTGGAGCGGATGCTCCGGAGCGGTGTAGCCGGCGGTCGGCAGGCCGAGCAGGCGGCAGGCGAGGAGCATGCCGGCGTGCTTTCCCGAGCAGTTGTTGTGCAGCGCCGTGGGGACGCCGCCGGCGCGCCGGAGCGCCCGCGCGCTCTCGCGGTCGAAGGGCGCGTGGGCGCCGCAGGCGAGGTCGGCGGCGGTGACGCCGCCGCGCGCGAGCAGGCTCTCGACCCGCGCCACGTGCGCCGGCGTGCCGCCGTGCGAGGCGCAGATCACCGCCAGGTCGGCCGGCTCCAGGGCGAAGCGGCGCTCGCCGCCGGCTTCGAGCAGCGGCAGGCACTGGAAGGGCTTGGCGACCGAGCGCAGGAAGGTCGCGGCCCGGGCGTCGCCCAGGCGCGCCACCAGCTCGCCCTCGGGCGTCATCACGGCCGCCGCGCCCTGATGCCACGACTCGGCCTGGCCGTGGCGGAAGACGGTGGCGGCCGGGCTGAACAGAGGCGGCCTGCGGCTAGCGCTGGGCGGCCAGCGCCGCGTCCACCGACTCGAAGGTCGGGAAGAGCTTGTCCAGGCGCGCCACCTGGAGCAGCTTGCGGATGCGCTCCGACGGGTTGACCAGCATCAGCTCGCGCTGGAAGCTGCGGAAGCGGCCGAGGTAGCCCACCAGCTCGCCGATGCCGGTCGAGTCGATGAAGTTGATGCGGCTGAAATCGATGATGACGTGCCCCTTGTCGTCGGCGAGCGCGCGGTCGAGCGTCTGGGCGAAGAACTGCGCGCTCTCGCCCAGCTTGATCACGCCCTCGACGTTGAGCAGCGTCACGCCACCTTCCAGATGCCGCTTCTCGACGATCATGGGACGGCGTCCTCCGCGGTCACTCCTCGGCCATGAACGGGTATCGGTAGTCGCGCGCCGGCACGAACGTCTCCTTGATGGCGCGCTGCGAGGTCCAGCGCATCAGGTTGGCCATCGAGCCGGCCTTGTCGTTGGTGCCCGAGGCGCGCGCGCCGCCGAACGGCTGCTGGCCGACGACCGCGCCGGTGGGCTTGTCGTTGATGTAGAAGTTGCCCGCGGCGTGCCGCAGCCGCCGGCCGATCTCCTCGACCGCGGCGCGGTCCTCGGCGAAGACCGCCCCGGTCAGCGCGTAGGGGCTGGTCGACTCGCACAGGTCGATCGTGGCGTCGAGGTCGGCGTCGTCGTAGACGAAGACCGTCACCACCGGGCCGAAGATCTCCTCGGTCATCAGCTTGAAGCGCGGGTCGGTGGTGACCACGACCGTCGGCTGGATGAAGTAACCGTGCGAGCTGTCGCCGCCGCCGCCGGCCAGGATCTCGGCGTCGGGCGAGCCCTTGGCGAAGTCGATGTAGCGCTTGATGCGGTCGAACGCCCACTGATCGATCACCGCCGCCATGAAGTTGCGGAAGTCGAGCGGCGACCCCTGGCGGATGCTCGCCACCTGGTCGGCCAGCTCCTGGCGCAGCCCCGGCCACAGCGAGCGCGGCACGTAGACGCGGGCGCCGGCCGAGCACTTCTGCCCCTGGTACTCGAAGCCGCCGCGCACCACCGCGGTCGCCACCGCCGTGCGGTCGGCTGAAGGGTGGACGAAGACGAAGTTCTTGCCGCCGGTCTCCCCCACCACCCGCGGATAGCTGCGGTAGCGCGCGATGTTGTCGCCCAGGGTCTTCCACATCGCCTGGAACACCGGCGTCGAGCCGGTGAAGTGGATGCCGCCCAGGTCGGCGTGCGCCAGCGCCGGGTCGCCCACCTGGTTCGCCCGGCCGGGCAGGAAATTGATCACCCCGGGCGGCAGTCCCGCCGCCTCCAGGATCTTCATGATGTAGTAGCCCGAGAGCACCGCCGTCGAGGCCGGCTTCCACAGCACCACGTTGCCCATCAGCGCCGGCGAGGTGGGGAGATTGCCGCCGATCGAGGTGAAGTTGAACGGCGTCACCGCGAAGACGAACCCCTCGAGCGGCCGGTAGTCGACGCGGTTCCACACCCCGGGCTGCGACCACGGCTGCTCGCGGTAGAGCACCTGCATGAAGTAGGGATTGAAGCGCCAGAAATCGATCAGCTCGCACGCCGAATCGATCTCCGCCTGGTGGGCGGTCTTCGATTGGTTGAGCATCGTGGCGCCGTTGAGCGTGTCGCGCCACGGCCCGGCAAGCAGCTCGGCGGCGCGCTGCAGGATGGCGGCGCGCTCCTCCCAGCGGGTCTCCGACCAGTCGCGCCACGCCTGCTTCGCCGCGTCGGCGGCGGCGTTCACCTCGGCGGCGCCGGCCTGGTGGAAGGTGGCGAGCACGTGGCCGTGGTCGTGCGGGCAGACCGCCCGCACGGTGTCGCCGGTGCGCACCTCGCGCCCGCCGATGATCAGCGGGATGTCCAGCGTCTCCTGCAGCATCTCGCCCAGGCGGCGCTTGAGCGCCACCTTCTCGGGCGAGCCCGGAGCGTAAGCGCGGACCGGCTCGTTCTGCGGCACGGCCAGCGAGATCAACGAGTTCATGCGGCTCGTCCCCCTCTCATGCAGGTGTCGGCGCCGGCCGCGGGCCGGCGGTCGTGGCGTCCATGCGCTAGCCGTACATCTCGTAATGCACGTGCGCCCGCGGCACGCCGAGCGCCTTGAGCCCGGCGAGCACGGTCTCGAGGAACCGCGGCTGCGGCTCCTCGCCCTTCTCGCGCGCCGCCTGGCGCTCGAACTTGCCGATGCCCGGGCCGCAGGTGTAGACCTGGGCCGCCGCGGGATCGGCGATCAGCCGGCGCAGCAGCGCCTCCGAGACGCGGCCGGTGCAGACGTTGGGGCCGTAGCGCCCCACGTCGGGCTCGCGGCTCAGGGCGTGCACCACCTCCAGCTGGCCCGGATGGCGCGCGGCAAGCTCCTCCAGCTGGCGGCGGAAGATGATGTCGTCCCAGGTCTTGTTGCCGTAGATCAGCAGATGGCGGAGCTTCACGCCGGTCTCCAGGCAGTGGCGGATGATGCTCATGTTGGGCACGATGCCCGAGCCGGCGCAGATATGGATCAGGCGGTCGGTCTTCGACTCGATGTCGGGCGGCAGCACGTAGGGTCCGCCGAAGCCGGTGAGCACCATGCGGGTGCCCGGCGGCGTGCGGTAGGTGAGGAACGGCGACATCAGCGGCGGGTACTTGGTGACGCCGGTGATGTACAGCTCCTCCTTGATGGTGACCGCCAGGCGCCGCTCGTGCGGCGCCGAGCACATCGAGTAGGCGCGCGCCGGCTCGCGCTTGCCCTTGACGTCCTCGAAGAACTTGACGAAGCGGTCGAGGGCGGGGAACTGGTGCGGGCGGATGGTCAGGAACTGCCCGGCCTCGTACTCCAGGCGCTCGCTGCCGGTGAAGAACACCAGCGTGGTGCTGTCGGCGGTCTCGCGGACCGCCTCCTCGACGATGGCCTCGAACTCGCGGATGCGGGGCCGCGCCTTGCCGCGCCGGCCCTCGGCCGGCCCGTCCGGCGCGATCGGCGCGACCGGATCGAGCAGATCGCTTGCTTCGTCCAGCGGTTCGGTGGCCATCGGGCGGCGTTCCTCCACCGGCTGCGCATGGGCCGCGCCGCGGCGGTGCGGCGGCCCGGGTCATCTTACTCCCTCACTCCGCGCTCACCCGCCGCACCCTCCGCTCCCTCCGCTCCCTCCGAGCCGCCGCCGGCCCAGGCGAGCAGCACAAAGCCGGCGATCAGCAACAGGCCGCCGAGCGGCGTGACGGCGCCGAGCCAGCGCGGCGCGCCGAGAGCCAGGGCGAAGACGGTGCCGCTGAACACGACGCTGCCGGCCAGGAGGCTGGCGCCCGCGGCGTCCGCCCGGGCCTCCCGGGCCCCGCCCGCCGCCAGCAGGCCGGCCAGCACCTGGCCCAGGCCGCCGTACATGAGATACCGTGCCGCGGTCTCCCAAAGCTGGAGCGAGCGCCCGTCGAGGCGCGAGGCCAGGGCGTGAGCGCCGAAGGCGCCGCCGGCCACCGCCAGCGCGCAGCACAGCCCGCCCCACCTGGCCCAGCTCCCCCGCATGGTCGCCCTTCGCGCTCTCCGCGCCTTCCGCCGAGCAGGCGGCGCCCCCTCCCTCACACCACGAGGGGAGGCGCTCCCCCGGTCAGACCTCGCCCAGGCGCCTCACCGACGCCACCCGCTCGCGCGGGATGAACAGGCGGTCGTGCTTCTTCCAGGTGCCGAGGCGGGAGGCCCGCTCCACGTACTGCTCCTTCGAGCGGCCGCCGTCGCCCTCGCGGTGCACGTCCACGTCGTTGAGCACGATGCCGCGCTCGTCCTCGTCGTCGCAACGGCCGACGAAGATCTCCGGCCCGGTCGTATCCACCACCACGGTGATGCCGTGGAGCGCGCTGCGGTTGTGATGAAAGGTGCCCATGCGCGGCGCGGCCGGAGCGTCAGTTGGCGGTGCTGGCGGGGTTGGCGGCCCCGGCCGCCACCGCGGCGGGGGCGGCGGGAGCGCAGTGCTCGGCGAAGACCGCCGCCAGGTCGCGCGCCACGGCGCGGGCGTCGCGCCCCTCGATGCGGTGCCGCGGCATGAAGTAGACCAGCTCGCCGTCCTTGAGGAAGGCGATCGACGGGCTGCTCGGCGGGATGTCGGGGAAGTAGCCCCGCGCCCGGGCGGTGGCGTCCAGGTCCTGGCCGGCGAACACGCTGGCGACGCGGTCCGGCCGCGGCGAGCCCTCCAGGGCCAGCCGCACGCCCGGCCGCGCCATGCCCGCGGCGCAGCCGCAGACCGAGTTCACCACCAGCATGGCGGTGCCGCTCCTGTCGGCCATGAAGGCATCCACGTCGGCGGGGGTGAGCAGCTCTTGGACGCCGACCTCGGTCAGCTCCTCCCGCATCGGCCTGACGAGCAAGGGACTGTACGGCATTGCATGATCCTCCTTGAGGCTGGTTGCTGGCGCGGTCCCGCCCGTCTCCGCCGGCTGCCACCCCCGGCCGCCGCCCGGAGAGGGGGCTGGACAGGGAACGCCGGTGGAGTGCCGCGACCGCGGCCTATTGTACCTGCCAACCGCGCGCGGCCGGCAGGGATTCCCGCGGCGCCCCGCCCCGGCGCCGGCACGGCCCGGTGATACGCTGCCGCGCGCCATGCGCGCCGCCCGCCTCCACCGCCCCCATGCCGCCAGGCTCGCCGGCTGGCTGCTCGCGGTGCTGGGCGCCGCCGCGCTGCCGGCCGCGGCCCGGGCCGACGACCTGGCGGAGCTGGCGGCCAGCCTGGCCCGGCTGACGGCCACCGAGGAGGTGCGGGGCACCCTGGAGATCCAGCTCTCGCGCCAGAGCATGGAGGAGCACTGGACCGACCAGTCGCGGGCCAGCATCGAGGTCGAGGACGGGCCGCAAGGGCTGCGGGTGGGGCTGGGCCGCGCCGGCTCCCGCCAGGCCCTCCTGGAGCTGCGCGCCCAGACGCTCGACCCGAGCAAGCGCACCCCCACCTACAACGCCCTCCAGGTGCTGAGCCTCAACGAGATCGCGGGCGACCTCGACTCCGCCGCCGCGCTGGCGCAGGACGTGTCGCTGTCCCACCTGGTCGAGGTGAAGCCGGCGAGCTACCAGGGGCGGCCCGCCCGCCTGTTCGTGCTGAGCCTGCCGCCGCGCCTCTCCGAGGAGGCGCGCAAGCACGTCCGCACCGCCGAGAGCCGCCTGCTGGTCTGGGTGGGCGCCGACGGCATCCCGCTCGGCGCCGAGAAGAGCGAGCGCACCAAGGGGCGCTTCCTGGTGCTGTTCTTCGAGAGCCTGCGCCAGCAGACCTGGACCTTCGGCCACCGCGGCAACCGCCTGTTCGCCACCCGCCACGAGGTGAAGGACAGCGCCTCCGGCATGGGCCAGGACTACCGCAGCTCGACCGTCGCGACCCTCGCCCTGCGCTAGCCCCCCGCCGCCGGCCCGCGGGCGGTTCCCGCCGCGGCGCGGGACGGACCGGGGACCTCCCGGGGTATCGCCTAGAGCGCCAGCTCGGCCAGCCGGTCGGCGATCGGCTTGAGCCGGGCAAGGGCCCCGGGCAGGTCGACGATCTCGACCCCCATGCCGACCACCACGGCGCTCGCCCCCTCCCCGGGCTCGAAGCGCTGCACCACGCGCGCCGGCAGCTGCACCGGCGCCGCCGCGGGACCGGGAGGGTGGATCTCGACCGTCACCACCTCGCGCAGCCGTGCCGGCCGGCTGGTGGCGACGAACAGGCCGCCGTTGACGATGTCGCGCTCGTAGATGCTGAGGAAGTCGCGGGCGCTGGCGAAGCGGACGGCGAAGGTGCGGGGGCCAGCGGCGGACGGCGGCAGGTCCGCGGATGCCGCCCTGCCGGCACCCGCGGCGGAGCCGGCCCCGCCGGCCGGCTCGCTCCTGGCAGGAAACAGCTCCCGGATCAGCTCCTCGGGGCTCAGGAAGCGCACCCCCATGCCGGGCGGCAGCACCTTCACCAGCTCCGGGTGAGCGGCGCGGCGGTGCGCCACCACGCCCTCGATCAGGAAGCCGCGCTGCTCGTGCAGCACCTCGATGCGCAGCCGCGAGTACGGCGGCAGGGGGCTGGGCGTGGCGATGTGCATGCCGGTCGCCGAGATGTTGGTGCTGTAGCCGCGCTGCAGCTTCTGGCCGACCTGCCAGAACTGCACCTCGACCCGCTTCGGTACACGCTCGCTGCGCCGCCGGTTGCTCACGGTCCCCCAGGGTACGCGGTTGTTCCTCCGGCCGTTTGCCACAAGGATATGCCGTCCGCGGCGGCGGGAGAACCCCCCGCCGGAGCCCCCCGAGCCCGCCGAGCGCAAAGAGCCCCGAGCCCGCCGAGCGCAAAGAGCACCCAAGAGCGCCCCGAGCCCGGCGAGCACCCCGAGCCCCGCGAGCTCCAAGAGCGCCGCAAGCACCCCGAGCCCCCCGAGCACCCCGAGCCGCGCGAGCGCCAAGAGCGCCGCGGGGCTCGGGGTGCTCGCGGCG
>JASLEW010000957.1 GCA_030150965.1 Thermoanaerobaculia bacterium
GCCGGGGCCGGCGGGCCGGCCTCCCCGCGCCTCGGCTCCCCCCACCGCGCGGCGGCGCCGGCGCCGAGCAGCACCACGCCCCAGAGGACCAGGCTGCCGAGGAGGACCGCGGCCAGCGCCGCCAGGGTCTGGGTGACCGCCACGGCATAGACGCAGACGGCGAGGGCCGCCACCAGCCAGCCCGGGCGGGCGGGGCGCCCGGCCGGAGCGCCGGAGTTGCGGCCGGGGCGTGACGCCTCCTGGAGCGCCTTCTCGGCGCGCGGCTTGCCGGTGCGGGAGCCCTCGGCGCGGAGCTTGTCGGCGCGCGGGCTGTCCGCGCGGCCCGCGCCCGCCGCCGAGACCGCGGGCGGCCGTGCCGGAAACCGGCGCGTGGCCTGCGCCAGGCGCCACTGGGCGATCAGGCAGGGGAGCACCAGGAACGCCGCCAGGTCGCCCGGGTTGCCGGCGGTGGAGGTGATGGCCAGCCGCGAGCCGGCGCTGATGCCGGCGAAGGCCAGCGGCTGGAGGCCGTGGAACTGCAGGATGCCCAGGGCCGCCAGGATCACGCCGGGCCAGAGCAGCCAGCCGAGCGCCCGGGCCAGGCGCGGCGTTTCCAGCCCGGCGCTCCAGCCGGCCAGGCAGAGGAAGCCGATCCAGAGGTCGGCCAGCGCCTGCCGCACGTGCAGCGGGTGGGAGGTGAAGGCCAGGCCGGCGGTGGCCACCAGGACCAGGGGCAGCGCCGCGCGCACCGCCGCCTGCCCCCAGAGGTCGCGCCAGCCGAGGGCTGCGGCGTGGCGCAGCCGCCAGGCCAGCGGCAGCAGCGAGGCCAGCCCCAGCCACTCGTAGAGCATCAGCTTGGGCAGGCGGAACGAGTCCTGCGCGCCGGGCGAGAACCAGAGCGGCGGCACCATCACCAGGAGCCAGAGGAGGACCATCGCCACGCGCAGCTCCGGCGCCTCGCGGGCGGCCGCCGGCGGGCGGGCGCCGGGTCTGGCGCCACCGGCCGGCGCCGGCGACCGCGGGCGTGCCCTGGTGGGAGACCTGCTCACGGCGCAGCAGTATATGTGCGGGTGGCGCCGGCGCGGTGCGGCACCTGCCAGGCACCCGGTGGTGGCCACGGACAGGCCCGGAGACGTGCGAGCAGGAATGGCGCGGAATGGCGCCTGCCCGGCGGCCGGGGCAGGGGCCCGTGGCTCTCCAGGACGGAGATCCGCGACGGACGGCGCCGGCCATTGGCTGGTCCGCGCCTGAGTTGGCGGCGGTGACCACGCCGCGGCTGGATTGCAGCGTGAAGGTACCAAGGGGGAGCCGCTCGTTGTTACCTTGCGTGTAAAAAACGTCTCGCAGTCAGCAACAGAACGAACCTAGTCTTCTGGAGGGACTTCTCGTCGCCGGCCTTGGTGGCCGGACGATCATCCGTCCCCCGGAAAGAGGTGTCCGATGTCTGCTCGCAAATCCATTCTCGCCACGCTCACCGTCCTGGCGTTGCTCCTCGCCGTCCTCCCCCCGGCGGCCGGGGCGGCCCCTGCTCTGCGGAGCGCTGCCTCGGGTCAGGAGGGCTCGTGGCTGGGTACCATGCTCGCCGAAGCCCAGGCGTTCCTGTCGCACCTCCTGATCCTGCCCACGGGCGGCACGGGCAGCGGGAAGCCGGCGATCCGGCTGCAGTGCGACAACACGGGCGCGATGGACCCGGATGGCCGCTGCCATAACTCGGCCGCGCCGCCCGTGCGGCCGATCACGCCGCAGTGCGACAACACCGGCATGATGGACCCGAACGGCCTCTGCCATAACTCGGCGGCGCCGCCCGTGCGGCCGATTACGCCGCAGTGCGACAACACCGGCACGATGGACCCGGACGGCCGCTGCCACTCGTAGGCTCCATCCCGCCGGAAGCACGATGTTTCCTGGCGCCGGCACGGTCCGGCGCTTTTTTGTCACGAAATGGCCTTCTCAGGAAACTAGAGAAAGGAGAGTTGCTTCACTGACGACATTTGTTGCCTTGAGAGGTTATCGTCATGGAGGAATGGCACATCTCCGCCGACCTGTTCCGGCGGTTCCTGGAGCTGAAGGTCTCGAAGGCAGAGCGCAAGGCGATCATCCGCCACCTGATCTCCCAGTGCCCGGAGTGCCTGGGGCTCGTGGGGCGGATCAGCGAGGAGGCTGGATTCTGGTTCGGGCCGGCTGCGGCCGAGGCCTTTGCGGACCAGGACTACGACCGCGCCTTCGACGCCGCGCTCAAGTTCGCCGACCGCAGCGAGCGCAGGGTGGCCCTCGAACGCCTCCGCGGCCTTGGCCACTGGGCGGCCCTGGAAGCGCTGCTGCCGGGCGAGCGCCTGCCCCTGATCCTGGCGAATCGCGCCTGGCAGCACTGGGGCCTCTTCCGTGCGTTGCTCGACGCCTACCATGGGTATATCCTGCGCGACCCACGAGAGGCGGCGAATATCGTTCGCCTGGCGCTCGATGTAGCGGAGCTGCTCGATCCGGCGGCAATCGGAGGGGAGACCAGTGCCAACGACCAGCGCGCTCGCGCCTGGTCGCTCCTCGGCAACGCCCGTCGGCTCGCCTCGGACCTCCCTGGCGCGCGTCAGGCCCTCAACGAATCTTGGCGCCTTAACGAGGCAGGGCTCGGTCACCCTCTCGACAGGGCGCAGATCTACAGCCTCGACGCCTCCTATGCCCGAACCGTCGGCGAGTTCGAGACCGCCGAGAGCATCCTGGAGCGGGCCCTCACCATCTATCTCGCCGCAAACGACAGTCACCTGCAGGGCCGAACCCTCCTTAAGATGGGCGACACCATCGGTCATGTAAACCCAGAGCGAGGCATTTTACATATCCAGCATGGGCTGCAGCTGATCAATCCGGTGCGCGAGCCGCGCCTGGTTCTCTGCGCTCAGCACGACATGATCTACTTCCTCACCGACGCCGGCCGGCCGCGCGAGGCCCTGGTCATCCTAGACCGCACTCGCTCCCTCTACCGCCAGTTCCCCGACGACTGGACGCAGCTGCGCCTGCGCTGGGTGCACGGCCGCGTCGCCCGTGCCCTGGAGCAGACCGGCGAGGCGATCCACATCCTGCGCCAGGTCTGGGAGGCATTCCGGGAGCGCGACCAGCACGTCGATTTCCTGATGGTGTCGATCGACCTCGCCGAGGCCCACACGGCCGCGGGCGAGATCGCCACCGCCGGCCGCCTCCTGGCCGAGGTGACGCCGCTCATGGAGCAGTGGAACCTGCACCGCAACGCCCTGGCCGCCTGGCTGATGTTCCGCGAGGCCCTCGAGAAGCGCCAGGCAGCCGGCGCCCTCTTCAACCAGATCCGCCTCTACTACCGCCGCCACTGGTACGTCCCCTCGGCCGAGCTGAACCTGGGGTAGGCCGGCAGCACTGGTGGACCCTTGGGGGGGATCGACCTTCGCGGCTTCGCCGATTGCCTAAAACGGCACGCCGCCGTGGCAATTTCGTGGAGCCGTTGGCCGAGAAGGCCGGGGGCAAGATGAGATCCCGGGGCCGCCGCGAAGGCCACAACCTCCGCGGCGGCATCCGGATGTGCCCGGGGGCAATCAGTCGAAGAGATCGGCCACGCGCACCGACCAGCCCGGCAGCAGGTCGGCGATCTCCAGCCGGTCGTCGGCGCCGAGGACCAGAGGAGAGCTGCCGGCACGATGGACGGTGACGGTCTGCGCGAAAGGATCGACGACCAGCACGACACGGGCGCCAGCGGCCAGCCACGTCCTGGCCTCTTGCTCGATCGCAGCCCCCGCGGCAGGAGTGGGGAGCACCTCGGCGACGAGGGCGGGCGTCGCAGGCCGGCTGGTGATGGAGGGCGCGGCGGCAGGGCGGAATGCCAGGTCAGGGGTGCGCAGGCCGCTGCCCGCATCGACCAATCCCGTGGCCGGTGCGAAGACGGCGCCGAGCGCACCTTCCTCGACAAAGCCGGCAAGCCGCACGGTCAGGCGCGCGGCCGCCGCCCCGACCCGCGGTTCGCTCGCCAACGCCTGCCGCGGCTCTTCTCCCAGCGCCTGGAGAAGCGCCGCGGCGTCATTCGTGGTCAGGCAGCAGCCGCCACCACCACACCCGGACGACCCCACGCACTTGCCGGCAGCACCGCAAGTGCTGAGCGGGCCGCCGGACGTCGAGCAGATCGCTGAGCAGGCGGAGCTACAGGTGCAATTGGCGCAGCCACCCTGGATGATGGCCTCGGCACGGGATGCGGCGAGCAAGCCGGCCAGGCAGAGCAGGAGAGCGAGCGGGCGGGGGATTTTCATCGTCAACCTCCGGAGTCTGCGGCGTTCATGGTTCTACACACCTGCGCGGCATGCGGCGAGGCCGGCGCCGGCCTCCAGCGCGAGCCCGATGAGGCCGTCCAGCCGTGGGAGCGCGGCGTATCCGCCGCGCTCCCACGCGAAAGCGCGCCGCCTTACCTCCCCGCCGCCCCTACGACCCCGGCTGCAGCGCCTTTGACACCGGCGTGCAAAGCACGTCGCTCTTGGTCACCCGCACCTGCTCGACCGGCAGCCCCATGCCGGTCAGCACCGGGTTGAGGTGGAACAGCGACAGGTTCTGGTTGAGCGGCTTGGCGCCGAGGTCGTAGCACAGCACGTCGGAGAGCTGGATGATCGGCAGCACGTCGGAGGGCACCGGCTGCTGGTTCTTTTCGACCGGCACGCACAGCCGCTGCGGGTCGTTGATCGTGACGTTCTCCGCCGGCCGCGTGGCGAACAGCGGGTTGAGATGGTTGATGGTGAGCGGCTTCGAGACCGGGGGAGCGGAGACGTTGTAACACTTGACGTCGAGGTATTGGATGAGGTGGAGCACCGAGGCCGGCGGCTGCGGCGGCGTGCTGGTGAAGCTCTTGAGCACCGGCACGCAGAGCTGCACCGGGTCGAGCACCGTGACGTCCACGGTGCTGCCGACCTGGGCGGCCACCGCCGGATTGAGATTGGTCAGCCGCAGCTTCTGGTTGAGCGGCGGACCGCTGATGCAGTAGCACTTCCAGTCGAGCCACTGGATGAACGGCAGCGCGTCGGCCGGCGGCTGCACGCCGTTCTTGTACACCGGCACGCACAGGTCCTGGGGATTTTCCAGCACCACGTTCTCGTAAGGCAGCTGCAGCGACTGGAAGAGCGGGTTCAGATGATCGAGCCGCAGCGGCACGTTGGCCGGCGGCTGGCAGGGGATGATGTAGCAGGCCAGATCGAGGTTGTTGACGAAGTCGGCGGGCGGCGGCAGCGCCTGGGCGCCGGCCGGCAGCGCCAACATGGCCGACATTGCCAGCGCCGCCGTCGAGACGAGGCACGCAGCGACAAGCTTTCTCATGGTTCTCTCTCCTTCCAATCGGACATGAGGACGAGATCCCCTTCTCTCTCCGCGAGAGCAGCTATCTCTACAATTCTATGGTGCTGCTTAACCGTTATAGCGAGACATAGGTTTCAAAATTTCCGTCGCTGCCGGATACTCGCCGAGGACGCCTGGCCCGGCCGCCCCGCACGCCGCCGGGGAAGCGGCGGCGCCGGCGGCGCCGGCGGCGCTCGATGGCGAGCGCGAGACGCTGGATGATCTCGGCGGCGGGCGGGGCCGGACGGCCAGGGTCGGCCGCGGTCTGGCCGGCGGGGGCTTCCGGCGCGGCGGGCGCGACGCCAGGAGGGGCCGATCCGAGGCTGGGGGCCCGTGGCTCGGGCCGGCCGGCACGCTCTCCAGGGCGAGGAGGCCGGCGAGGTCCGCGGCCTGGAGGCCCGCGGGGGCCAAGGCCACAAGCTCGGGGATCACCGCGATCGCCCGATCCACCAGGGCGGGCTCGGCGCCGGTGGCGGTCAGGAGGGCGAGCGCTTCAAGGAGGCCGAGCGCGGCCTCGGCGCCGAGGCCGTGGGCCCGCCTGCTGTCAAGAATCACGGCTGCCTAGCGATACCACTCGCCTAAACCATGCCGCGGTTTTGACACCTCTTGACGGCGGCTGCCTCGCCGTGCCGGAGTGTGCCGGGGCAGCGGCCGGTGCCGCTGCCAGGCAGGCAGAGGCTGGCGGCCGAAGGATTGGAGGTGAGGAAGCGGCGAGGCGCAGCAGGCGCACCTCGTCCCAAGCCCCGGCCCCGGGCCGCACCTTTTCTCGCGACGACGGATCGCCGGCGGCGTCCAATCGGTCTATGATCGCGGCCAGCCTCGAGCGCCGGCGCCGCGCGGCGGTTGTCCGCCGCCGCGGCGGCGCGGGCGCGCCGCCCCCGC